>NZ_JBALMR010000010.1:0-118847 GCF_036963165.1 Bacillus sp. JJ675
CAATCAAAAAAAGATATATTTCCAAAAGTTTTTACTTACTATGATAAAAGATTGTATGTTTCAGATTCATTATTTTATTATATTTTAAAACATTTTAATAAAGAAAAGATTGACGATGTCTTGCCACCTTATGATTTCCAATTGGAATTTGATTTTAATTAAGTGTAATTTAAGTGATAAAACTTTGAAGTCCCAGCGAAGTTTTTCGTTATATAAAAAGCTTCGCTGGTGACAGATATTTTGTCAATTACCTCCGTTCCATGATTAATCAAGTCTCACCAATAGTTGCAATGATGTAGGGTAATCGCCATGCCCCAACTGATTTCTAAACAAAAATCACTCTTCCCCTTATTATATTCGTAATCTAAAAATTTCCTCTCCCAAAGGAAAAAATGTGCATCAAAAAGAAAGCGTTTTCAATGTAAAGTAAAAGCAAACAACCAAAAAAAGGGGGAGGTCATGTGAGCAGGATGGCGAAGGTGACCGAGACGTTTGAACGGGTCGCTTTTAAAATAACAAGCTTCAAATATATCATGGCCATTAAATCGGCGTTTGTCACGCTGATGCCGGTTATCATTGCCGGGGCGTTTGCGGTTTTGATGCAGAATATGGTGATGAGTCCCGAGACGGGGCTGGCGGTTTTCGGGCCTTTTCGCTTTTTGTCTGCGCTTGAGCCGATTATGGCATCGATCAATTATGCGACGCTGAACTTTATCACGATCGGCGCGGTGTTTTTGATCGGGATTGAGCTCGGGAAGCTGAATGGGCATGAATCGTTTTTCCCGGGCTTGATGGCGTTGATGTCTTATATCTCCGTCATTCCATCGACAGTGCTGCTGGAAGTGAACGGTTCAATGCAGGAAGTGATGAACGTGCTGGCTAAGGAATTTACGGACCCGAAGTCGCTGTTTTTAGGCATGTTTATTTCGATTTTGTCCGTTGAAATCTTCAGCAAGCTTGCAAGCATGGACCGGCTCAGGATTAAAATGCCGGACAGCGTGCCGGCCAATGTCTCTGTATCGTTCGGGACTTTATTTCCTTCCATTATTACCGTCACGATCATCGCCAGCTTCGGATTTGCGTTTCATCGGCTGACGGGCGTATACCTTCATGAAGCCGTATACAATATCGTGCAAAAACCGCTTGAAGGCGCTATTCAAGGCCTTCCCGGCATTCTGCTGCTAGTGTTTGTTGCGCAGTTTTTCTGGGTGATCGGCATACACGGAAACCAGATGGTGAAGCCGATCAGGGAGCCTTTGCTGCTCGCTTCGATCACCGTTAATATGAATGCTTATGCAGCGGGTGAATCGATTCCGAATATCATTACGATGCCGTTTTGGGATGTGTACATGAGCATCGGCGGCTCCGGCGTCACAATCGGCCTGTTGATCGCGATTTTTATTGCGGGAAAACGGGAGGATTTGCGCAGCATTACAAAAATTTCGTTCGGTCCCGGCATCTTCAATATCAATGAACCGGTCATCTTCGGGGTTCCCGTTATGCTGAATCCGCTAATGGCGATCCCGTTTATTGTAACGCCGCTTGTGACCGGTACAATCGGCTACATCGCGACAGCGGCGGGTTTTGCCGGAAAAGCCGTCGTCATGGTGCCGTGGACGACGCCTCCGATTATCAACGCGTGGCTGTCGACAGGGGGAAGCCTCGGCGCCGTCGTCACACAAATCGTATGCATCATCGTTTCCGCACTTATTTATCTTCCGTTTGTGATGTTGTTGAATCGAAGCCTTACGGTCAGTTCTGAAAAAAATGTTTCCATGTAAAGGCGATGAAAGGAGCGAACGAAATGGCCAGGCAAACGTGGAAGATTCCCGACGATTTTATTCTGGGCGCTGCAGCATCGGCATGGCAGACAGAGGGCTGGGACGGGAAGCGGCCGACACAGGATTCCTATTTGGATATGTGGTACAAGAATGATCCTGATGTATGGCATGACGGATACGGACCGGCGGTGGCAACCGATTTTTATAACCGCTACAAAGAAGATATTCAATATATGAAAGACATCGGGCTAACCCACTTCCGGACGTCGATCAACTGGTCGCGGTTTCTTTTGGATTATGAAACCGCCGAAGTTGACGAGGTGTATGCAGGCTACATTGATGACGTCATCGATGAGCTGAAGAGATGCGGAGTAGAGCCGATGCTTTGTCTTGAACGCTACGAAATTCCGGCTGTCTTGCTGGAACAGTACGGCGGATGGGGATCGAAACACGTGGCTGGCTTATTTGCGGCATATGCGGAAAAAGCGTTTGAACGGTATGGGGACAGGGTGAAATACTGGTTTACCTTTAATGAACCGATCGTGCCGCAAACTCGGATCTACCTTGACGCGATTCGCTATCCGTACGAGCAGAATACAAAAAAATGGATGCAGTGGAACTATCATAAAGCACTGGCGACGGCAAAGGTCGTGGAGCTTTTTCGGAAAAGGAAGCCAGGTTTCAGAGAAGGCGCAAAAATCGGCGTCATTTTAAATCCTGAGGTCACGTATGCGAGGTCGAGCGCGCCACATGATCAGAAAGCGGCCCAAATTTATGATTTATTTTTTAACAGGGTTTTTTTAGATCCGAGCATTAAAGGCGTCTATCCCGATGAATTGATGGAGCTCTTGGTCAAACACGACATCCTTTTTGAACATGATGAAGAGGAGCTTTCCGTCATCAAGCGGAATACGGTCGATTTTGTCGGCGTGAATCTGTATTATCCGAAGAGAGTTCAAGCGCCTTCAAGGCAATGGAATGAATCGACGCCTTTTCATCCTGCTTATTACTATGAGCCCTTTGAGCTGCCCGGCCGAAAGATGAATCCGTTCAGAGGCTGGGAGATCTGCCCGCGCATTGTGTACGACATGTCAATGAGGCTTAAACATGAGTATGGAAATATCGAATGGCTGATTGCGGAAAACGGCATGGGCGTCGAACATGAGGAGCGTTTTAAAAACGAAGAGGGGGTCATTCAGGACGACTACAGAATCGATTTTATTTCGGCCCATTTGCGAGAGGCAATGAAAGGGATCGCCGACGGCGCAAACTGCAAAGGATATATGCTTTGGGCGTTTACGGACAACGTCTCTCCGATGAACGCCTTTAAAAACCGCTACGGCCTTGTTGAAATCCGATTGGAGGACAACCGCAGCAGGGCGTTGAAAAAATCGGCATACTTTTATCGGAATATCATCAAAAACAGACGGTTTGAAACAGAGGAATTCCGGTATAAATAAAAACGTGGCAGCGACCATCCCGCTCATAAACGGGATGGTCCTTCTTTATGGGGGAAAATAACCTTTATTTGAGTCCCGTGACTAGGTTTGCTGAAGATTTCAATATGACCTTCGTGTTCATGAATAATCTGTCTGGCAATTGCCATGCCCAGTCCGGTGCCTGATGTGTTGGAAGAAGCGTTCGTTCCTCTGTAGTAGCGGTCAAATAAATGCTCCAATGTTTCTTTTTCCATGCCAACTCCATTGTCTTCTATGATAACAGTTAAAGACTGAGACTCACTGTTTTCAATCAAGACCTTAATTTCAGTGCCAGGAGGGTTATGTTTAATACTGTTGGCAATCAGGTTTTCAAAGGCGCGCTGCATGTATTTTTCATCCATATAAAAAGCAATTGTATCTTGGTCCGCCTGAAACTCGAATTGTTTATCCTTCGATTCAGGCAAGCTTTTCAGACCGGTTAAAGTTTCCCTTAACAAGCCCACTATGTCCTTTTCTTCTTTTTGAATCGGAAAGGCATCATTTTTCAAACGGAAGGTGAGATTGAATTCTTCTATTAATTCTTCCATATACTCTACCCTCTCGTTCATAATGTTTGCAAAATCCCTTACCTTTTCCTTGTTCCACTCATGTTTTTCAGATGATAAAAGAATGGTATATCCTTTAATGACTGACAATGGCGTTTTTAAGTCATGTGAAACGCCTGTCATCCATTCTTCCCTCGTTCTATCCAACTTTTCGCTTTCCGCTTTGTTTTTCTGAAGAATCACCGTAAGATTGCTCATTGCATTCATGAGTTCCTGATATAGTTTATATCCGGGTTTTTTCTTTTTCTTTGGTATGAAAGAGTGAGATGCCGGCTCGGCATATGTTCCTTTGGAGAGATTTTCGATCCATGAAACGATGTAAAGCAAAGGAGCCCCCAGCTGCTTTCCGAAATACAGCGCAACAATAACCCCGATCATGATCATGGAAAGAATCCAAAGCTGGTTTGTCCAATATAGAAACGGATTGTCGGATTTAAATGGTTCACCCATAATCCACGTCAATGTCTTCCCGTCTTTCGTGTCAAACCATGTTGAGAGATGAAAGCCTTTTTTAGCGGGGTAAACATAATCAGAGACAAGCTCGCCGGGAATATAGTGGCTTGGAATATTGTCCGGCTTGTTGAAGGAATAAAGCTCATTTCCCTTTTCATCAAGAATCTGGATCCACATATGGTATTCCTTTAAATGGCTGATCGTCTCAGCTTTAACGAATACTCTCCCGTCTTTTACAGCGGTTTGCCGAACTATGCTTGATAACGAAAGGGGTGATTTGTGCGGCTCCCGGTCATTTAGAAAAAAAGTGAAAAAAAGCGTGCTGATGACGAATAGAGCGGTGCAAATCGCAATCAGCAGAATGATTCGGGATATAAAGTGAAACGCAATGCGGTCTCTCAGCTTCATTGCGTTTCACCCGTCTGCTGAACTTCAAAAATATAACCCAGTCCCCTAGCCGTTTTAATCCATTTTGGACGGCCCGGATCTTTTTCGATTTTTTCCCTCAGCCGGCGTACATGGACCATGACCGTACTATCGCCGTTGTAAAATTCACCCCATACATCCCTGTAGATCTTTTGCTTGCTTAATATTTGATTGGGATGGCTGCAAAAATACAACAACAGCTTAAATTCCTGCGCAGGGCATTCGATTTTTCTTCCATTCACAACAAGCTTCCCTGATGTTTCATCAACTTGAAAGTCCCCGAAATCATAAGACGGCTTGGACGGTGAGGGCGCGGCACCTTTAGATCGTTTTAACTGGGCTTTCACGCGGGCAACGACTTCAAGAGGGTTGAAAGGTTTGGTAATATAATCGTCTCCGCCAAAACTAAAACCTTGCAGTTTATCCAAATCAGACGTTTTCGCTGTAAGGAAAAGAACGGGGATATTCGTAAACCGGCGAAATTGATTGCAAAGAGCAAACCCATCGGTATCCGGAAGCATTACATCAAGCAGTACAATATCAGGCTGCTGCTGTTTTAACAGATAGAGCGCTTCCTCTCCATTTTCGGCATTTAAGACATGAGAGAACCCTTCATTTTCAAACACCACGTTTAATAAATTCAAAATATGCTGGTCATCATCGACGATTAACACTTTGCACTCTCCGAAAGAATGATTCATTTTATGACCTCCACAAATGATACGCTTTCATTTTCACATGAAATAGCTGGCAAAGGAAGTTATGCCGGCTTTAATTTAAGAGATGTTTAACTTTCTTACAATTTTTTATTTCTCACTGCAATCATAAAACGTTAAACAAACCTTTGGAACAGAAGAAAGCTTAGAATATGTAAGCTGCGTGTCCATATATTCGCAGCTGTTTTTGTGTGTTTAGGTAATGTTCAGAAAGAGTTTAAGGCGCATTTATGCAAATGGCTCTATGATAAAGGCGAGGTGAGGAACAGTGATACAAAATGTTGTATTGACAAAAAATTTAACGAAAAAATTCGGAAAGCAAACATCGGTCAGCGGATTAGATATGAGAATCGAAAAAGGGCAAATATATGGTTTCCTGGGCCCGAACGGAGCTGGAAAAACGACAACGATCAGGCTGCTGTTAGGCTTGATCAAGCCTACAGAAGGGAATATTCAGCTATTTGGCCAGGATATCCGCAAAAACCGCATGCAAATTCTGCAGAGAATCGGTTCTCTGGTTGAATCGCCATCATATTACGGAAATTTAACAGGAAGGGAATCTTGAGGTCATTCGCAGGGTTCGGAATTTGTCTGAAGCACGGATTGCAGAAGCGCTTGAGATCGTCCGTCTGTCAAAAGCGGCTGATCGGTTAGCAAAAGAGTATTCGCTCGGGATGAAGCAAAGATTAGGAATTGCGGCCGCTTTAATGAGCAAACCTGATCTTCTGGTGCTGGATGAACCGACGAACGGACTCGATCCTGCCGGCATTCACGAAATCCGGGAGTTGATCAAGGAGCTCCCGGATAGATACGGGATGACTGTTTTAGTATCCAGCCATTTGTTGAGCGAGATTGATCAAATGGCGACACAAGTCGGGATTATTATGAACGGTAAGCTCATTTTCCAAGATGACATCGAGGCGTTGAGGAAAAAGCAAAAACCGCTCCTGAAAATTGGCGTGAATAATATTTATGAAGCCCAATCTATCATACAGAACCGGGGATTGCATGCAGAACTTCGGGAAGGAAATTTGTGGATCAGCGAAACATCCCCCGAGTTTGTTTCAGAAGTCAACGGAATGCTGGTGAAATCGGGAGTTTCTGTTTACCGGTTAGAAGAAGTAAAACGTTCTTTAGAAGACATCTTCCTGGAGCTGACAGGTACGGAGGGGAGCTTATGAAACAAGTGCTGTACGGCGATCTCTTGAAACTCAAGCGTTCCTCTTTGTTTATCGCAGTCTTCTTAGTCCCCCTTGTTGTTCTGGCATATGAGCTGTTAAATCTAACTTACCGTGTGGAATATGTCCAAAGGCAAGCCGAAATGTTCAAGGCCTCTTCTATGTGGCAGTATATGCTTTTTGACAACAGCATGCTGTTTGGATTGGGTTTTCCGTTAGCCGTTACGATCATTGCTTCCATTATTGCAAATATAGAGCATCAGACAAATTCATGGAAGCAAACGCTGTCTCTGCCAATATCAAGAGTAAGGATTTATTTAAGCAAATATATTTGGCTTTTCAACAGTCTGCTTTTAACTGCGGCGGTATTTGCAATAGGCATGGTTGTCCTTGGGAAGGCTTTGGGATTTGAAGGGCCGGTACCGTGGGGGCTTCTATTCGGAGACAGCTTTGCCATGTTGCTTACGGCGCTGCCGATCATGTCTTTTCAATTATGGCTGTCCATCACATTTAAAAACCAGGCCTTTTCGATTCTCATCGGTACGATCAGCTCGATTGTCGGTCTATTTTTAGCTGCCGGAATGACAACGCGGTGGTTTCCGTTCGCTTACCCGAGCCAGTCATCGACCGTCATTTTGCAATATGAGGGTCTTGGGGTCAATCCGGACCTATCCGCTTTTGTCGTGATTAATGTTTTTGCCGGAGTGGCGCTTTTGTTCATGGGGGCCTTTCATTTTAAAAAGCGAGATGTGCTGTAGGAGGATGTATGATGTTAAAAAATATATTGGCTGCCGAAAGGTTGAAATTAAAACGCTCGAAAATCTGGGTGTTGTATGTTTTGGCTCCTTTTATCAGCGTCATATTGGCTTATACGAACGTTCACAATAACTATAAACTGTTTGTGCAGCCGGGCGACAACGAATGGATTGAAGCCTGGACTCAGGTTGCCGTTTTCATGGGATCCTTTGTACTGCCGATTCTTGTAGGCATTTATGCTGCATTTGTCTGCAGAGGAGAACATATAGGAGGAGGGTGGAAGCAGCTTTTGGCTCTCCCGGTTTTAAGATCCCGTGTTTTCTTTGCGAAAAGCGTCATGGTTGCGGTGATGGTGGCTGCGACGATGGGCATCTTATTCATCCTCTTTATGATGGTCGGCTTTCTTAACGGGCTAAAAGGAGATCTGCCTTTTTTCGCGATATTGGGATACGTTGCCCAAGGATCGATTGCCTGCCTTCCGCTTATCGTTCTGCAGCTGATCGTTTCCATCAGGTTTAAGACATTCGGGATCCCGCTTGCGGTCAGCATCGGCTTTACTTTGCCGTCCATACTTGCCGCAAATACGCTATTGGGGCAAATATACCCTTGGACTCTGCCTATGCTCGGGATGTCTCCTCCTGATGAGTCGCCTATTGATTCATACCTGTTGTTTTATGGTGTACTAATTGTTTTGTTTATCTTATTCACGGTGCCGGGGGTAAGAAATTTCTCACGGAGAGATATGGTTTAAGGTCATGAAAAAGCCGCAGCATCGGGCAAGGAACGCATTGATTGTGGAGGGAGCAGACAGGAAAGAAGCCGGAAAGGATTTCTCTATGATATCATCCCGAGAAACGGAATGATATCATAAATCGATATTGCCTATTACCGCAAACCGCTACGCAAAATACTCCGGCCGGTTGATCATAATTTGCTTGTTCATCTGGCTGATGATGCCTTCACAGCGGAGCTTTTTCAAGACGGCGCTGACGGTTTCGCGGGAGGTGCCGGAGATTTTGGCGATTTCCGCCGCCGTGATCGGGCAGCTGATGACGGTTGAGTCGCGTTCTTTTTCACCGAGGCTTTCGGTCAGGTAATAGATCGCTTGCGTCACCCGGTCGTGCGCATGCGAGAGCGTGATTCGCTTAAGCCTTTCTTCATGAAGGGCGAGAATGTCGGATAATTCATTGAGAACATCAAAAAGGAGCGTTTTATTGTCCCTTACGAGATCTTCAAAGATGTTCATGGGAATATAGTAGAGTTCGATATCTGTCAAGGCTTCGGCGGAATAATGGTAATGCTCGTCGCGAAACAAGCCGCCGAATGGAAAAAGCGTATGGGGGCGTACGTAGTCGGTATAAAACATCGATCCCGTTTCGTTTGATTTTTCGAGTTTAATAAAGCCGTCAAGAAGAAGATACATTCGTTCCCGGGGGTCATCTTCCATAAATAAAATCTGGCCTTTATGATAGGTGCGCCAATAGATGAACTGTTTGATGTTTTCCAGTTCTTTTTTATTCAGGGAAGCGAATAGAGGAAACTTTTTCAGATGATGTATGATGTCTTTGTTTTTCATATGAAACGACCACCCTTATCCGTTATTCTTATGATTGTGGCTTATCATTTTAAATTTTACATGTTTTGGGCGGCAGGCAAAAGGAAGAACCCTTCCCGAGCCCTTCCTCATGCCGCTTAGCCCTGTTCGACAATCGTGCCGGCTCTGCCTTCAAGGGCTTCTTTCGCCATTTGAAGGGAGGTGATCACCGCTTTGTTTCCCTTCGCTGCTTCGGCAAACTGAATGGCAGCTTTGACTTTTGGCAGCATGCTTCCTTCTGCGAATTGTTTTTCTTCTATATAGCCTTTCAGCTCTTCGGTTGTAACGCGTTTGAGCGCCCGTTCCGTCGGTTTTAAATAATCGATTGCGACATAATCGACGGCGGTTAAAATAATCAGTTCGGTTGCCTGAACCAGCTCTGCTAATTTGCAAGCTGCAAAATCCTTGTCGATGACCGCGTCGATGCCGCTGACGGCCCGGTTGTCTTCAATGACTGGAATGCCTCCCCCGCCGGCCGCGATGACAATATGGCCTTTTTCGACTAAATCGTTGATGACATCGTATTCAAGGATGGATACAGGGGCAGGTGACGGTACAACGCGGCGCCAGCCTCTTCCCGCGTCCTCTTTAAAGACGATGTCCCCGTTTCCGCTGTTCATCAGCTCTTTCGCCTCTTGTTCGCTGTAAAACGGTCCGATCGGCTTCGTCGGGTTGCGGAAAGCTTCATCATCGCCGCTGACAGCGACGCGGGTGATGACGGTTGCCGCATGTTTGTCTTTTCCTTTCGCATGGAGAGCTTCATCGATTGCGTTTTGCAGCCAGTAGCCGATCATTCCCTGTGTCATCGATACACACGTTTCAAGAGGCATTGCCGGCGTTTTTGGGGAGTCTGCCGCTTTTTGCTGAATCATCAGGCTTCCGACTTGCGGGCCGTTTCCGTGTGTAATAATGATGTCGGTTCCGCTGTCAAGCATATCAGCCAAATATGCTGCCGTTTCCTTCAATGCCTGCTGCTGTGCTTCCGCGCTTGCGTCCCCGGCTTGAATCGCATTCCCGCCCAGTGCAACCACGATTTTTCTTTTTTTCATAATGAAACCACCTCTCGTTCAGTGATGTTAGTTAAATGGAAATGCCTCCAGATGCCAATTTCACGATGGCAAATACAGCCAGGATCAGAATGGCTGCGGCAATCACAAGTTCAGCCCTGTTGAATGCCGGACCTTGCTTATTTTTGCGTACGGCCCGGTATACCAAAATGCCAGGCGCGTATAAAATCATGGTCAAAAGCAGGTAGTCAAGCCCCGCTGCATAGATCAGCCATATGCCGTATATGCTTGCGATCAGCCCGATGATGACGTTTTTCCAGCGGTCGGGCCCCTTGTGCAGCCAGCTGTATTTGAGCTGATATAATCCGGAAAATAAATACGGAATTAAGATGGCTGAGGAAGCGAGCGAAAATGCGAACCGGTAAGCCGCATCCGAAATGATGAACGTCAGCAGAAACAGCTGGATGATGGCATTTGTCAGCGCCAGCGCGTTTGTCGGCGCGCCGTTTTTATTTTCTTTGCCAAACCATTTCGGGAAGACGCCTTCCCGTGCGGCAATCAGCGGCAGCTCTCCGGCAAAAAGCGTCCAGGCCAGCCATGCGCCCAATACGGAAATCACGAGACCCAGGTTGATCAGCACGGCCCCCCATTTGCCGACGATATGCTCCATCATTGCGGCCATTGACGGGTTGGGAAGTCCGGCAAGGCTTTCTTGATTCATGACGCCGAGGGAGAGCATGGTGATCATCACATAAATGGCGAGCACGCTGATCAGCCCGATGACGGTCGCTTTGCCGACATCGCTCGATTTTTTGGCCCTGCTTGAAAACAGCACCGCGCCTTCAACGCCGGTGAACACCCAAACGGTGACAAGCATCGTGCTCTTGATTTGCGTTCCGATTGAGCCCAGCGACAACCCTTTTCCCCAGAAATCACCGGTAAATAAGTCAAGATGAAAAACAAAGATGACGGCGACGATAAAAGCAAAAATCGGCACCAGTTTCGAAATGGTCGTAATCAGATTAATCATGGCAGCGGATTGGACGCCCCGCAGGATCAAAAAGTGAACGCCCCAAAGAATCACGCTTGCCCCGATAATGGAAGCGATATTTTGGCCGTCGCCAAACACGGGGATGAAATACCCGACGGCGCTGAAGAGCAGCGTACCGTATGCGACATTGCCGAGAAGGGCTGCGAACCAGTATCCCCAGCCGCTGTTAAATCCCATGAAATGGCCGAATCCTTCCCGAGCGTAAGTGAAAATACCGCCGTCTAAATCAGGCCGTTTCGCCGTGAGATTTTGGAACGATAAGGCCAAGGCGATCATGCCGGCTCCGGTGATGACCCAGCCGATCAAAATTGCCCCTGCCCCGGCGCCAGCCGCCATGTCGCTTGCGATGTTGAAGGCTCCGCCGCCGATCATTGATCCGATGACAAGCGCAATGAGCGCAAACAGACCCAGTTTTTTTTCTTCCGCCATTTTTGTCACCTCATTCGGTTTAAAGATGGAAAAGGGAATGTTCCCTTTTCCGGTCAGTCAAGGTCGCCAAGTGTTGCCGCCATGACAGCTTTGATCGTATGCATGCGGTTTTCCGCTTCATCGAATACTTTGGAATGCTTGCTGCGGAATACTTCGTCTGTCACTTCCATTTCTTTGAGGCCGTGCTGTTCGTAAACGTTTTGTCCGTATGTTGTATGAAGGTCATGGAAGGCCGGCAGACAGTGCAGGAAGATGAAATTGTCATTTCCGGTTTTCTTCACGAGTTCCATGTTGACTTGGTAAGGCTTAAGAAGCTTGATCCTTTCGGCAAACTTGTCTTCTTCTCCCATGGACACCCAGACGTCCGTATACAGCACATCAGCTCCGGAAACAGCCTTGTCTGTATCGTCTGTTACGGTCACGCGTCCGCCGGATTCTTTTGCGAACGTTTCCGCCAGCTTCACGATTTCCTTATCAGGGTAGAGCTCTTGAGGCGAGCAGATTCTGACGTCCATGCCGACTTTGGCTCCGCCGATGAGCAGGCTGTTGGCGACATTATTCCGTCCGTCTCCGATATAGGTCAGTGTGACGCCTTTTACACGTCCAAGGTGTTCTTTAACCGTCATAAAGTCGGCAAGCATTTGCGTCGGATGCCATAGATCGGTTAACCCGTTCCAAACCGGCACGCCTGAATGTTCGGCCAGAGACTCGACTTTTTCGTGTTCAAAGCCGCGGAATTCGATGCCGTCAAACATCCGGCCGAGAACTTTTGCGGTGTCTTCAATCGATTCTTTTTTGCCGAGCTGTATATCGTCTTTGCCGAGATATTCCGGATGAGCGCCGAGGTCAATACAGGCGGTTGTAAAGGCGCAGCGCGTTCTTGTTGACGGTTTTTCAAAGAGCAAAGCGATGTTTTTTCCTTCTAAATAGCGGTGTTTGATGCCCTGTGCTTTTTTGTCTTTCAATTCTTGGGCAAGGTCGAGCAAATAAAGGATTTCTTTTTCTGAAAAATCTTTTTCGGCTAAATAGCTTCTGCCTTTTAAATCGATTGTTTTCTCCATTTTGATTCTCTCCTTTTGACTGGATTGTTTATTTGACATCCTCGCGGTACAGCGGCATGCTCATGCAGCGCGGGCCCCCGCGGCCTCTTGAAAGCTCCCCGCTCGGAATTTCGATGACTTCGATGCCCTGTTCTCTCAAGCAGGCATTTGAGATGTAGTTCCGGTCATAGGTGACAACGACGCCTGGAGCGATAGCGAGCGTATTTGAGCCGTCATTCCACTGCTCCCGGGCCGAAGCGATTTCGTCTCCGCCTCCGCAGAAGATCAGATTCACATCTGAGAGACCAAGCGTTTTCTTCAGGACTTCCGGCAGATTGTGCTCTTCGGTAATTTGAATGTCGCCGTCTTCCGTTTTTCCGCGTTCAAGGACAAAGATCCGCATGTCTCCTTCAGGCCCCTGAATGGCCGGATGAATTGTAAACTGATCCCGGTCGACCATGGTAAACACGGTATCCAAGTGCATAAAGGCCCTGGTTTTCGGTATTTCTACGGCCAGCACCCGGCGGATTTGGCTTTGGCGTTTAAATAGATTTCTGACCAATTGCTCAATCGCCTGGGCGGATGAACGTTCAGAGACGCCGATTGCCACGGTTTCATGATTCAGCACGAGTTCGTCTCCGCCTTCGATATTGAACTTGATATCGCGGTCAAGCCAGATCGGGATATCCTTGTCCTTAAATCGCGGATGGTGCTGGACGATGTAGCGCATGAACAGCGACTCTCTCCGGCGGGCCGGTTCTTTCATTTTGTTGATGGTCAGCCCGCTGCCGATCGCGGCTGCCGGGTCTCTTGTGAAATAAAGGTTTGGCATCGGGTCGAGATAGAATGGATAATGATCATCCATCATCTCGTGCAATTGGGAACGAATGCCCTTTTCCAATTCGTTTTTTCTGATTCCGCTCATCACACGATCGACCATTGCATCCGTAGCGAACGAAAGCAGATACTCTTTTAATCTGTCGAAAGCGCCGTTTATGTCCGCTTTGCTTTCCGTCAAAAGCTCGCTGACAAACCGTTCGCGGACTGATTCGTCTTCAAGCGCTTCCGCTGCCAGCTTCTCTAAATAGAGAACTTCTACGCCTTGTTCTTTAAGAGTTTCTGCAAATTGGTCATGCTCGTGTTGAACGGCCGGTAAAAAAGGAATATCGTCAAAAAGAAGCCGTCCAAGATACTCGGGTGTAAGGTTTTCCAATTCCCGCCCGGGCCGCTTCAGCATGACCGTTTTCAAAGTTCCGATTTCTGAGTAAACGTGAATCGGTGTCGTCATGATCATCCCGCCTCCTAAGCTCTTTTTGTTACATGTACAGCTTAAAACAGCGGGAAAGATGACGCTGTGAAAGCGATAACAGCAAAAATGTGAACTATTTCACTTATTTTTTGATGGGGCAAAAGCAAAAATGAATAAATATGACAAAATGAATATAAACCTTTGTCAGGCCAACAAAGAAAACGTATAAACGCTGTATATTTTTTGCGGAGATTTTTCGAAAAAAATTTTTCGGGAATAAAAAAAGCCGGCCCCGTTTAGGGCGGCTCTGGAGGACGGCATCAGCACAAATTCTCGCAGAATGCTTGAGCCGTTTCAGGAGATTGAGAGATGACAAGGCATGTATCATTTCCGCAAATACAGCCCAGCATTTCGGGACGTCCGAGCTGATCGAGCAAAACACCGATCGTGTGGGCATTCCCGGGCATCGTTTTAATGATGACCAGATTTCCCGAGCGGGTGACCTGCAGGACGACATCCGAAATTTTCTCCTTCAAAATTTTTGAAGGGTTTAATGATAAAGAAGCGTTTGTGCGGTAGACGAGTTTTCCGTTTTCATCGATCTGTTTGACAAGGCACATCTCTTTCATATCCCTTGAAATGGTCGACTGGGAGGCCGAAATGCCGCGGCTCTTCAAAAGGCCGGTCAGCTGCTCCTGCGTTTCAACGGGATGTTCGAGAATGATCTGTTTAATGATCCATTGCCGTTTCTGTTTATCCATATTGGCGCCTCCTAAAAAAAGCAAGCACGTACATCTATTATTATAGGACGTTTTTTCGGTTATACATGGAAGCTATTTTACAGAAAATCAAATCTTTTATGGATGAGAAAGGGGGTTGATAGGCTGCCGAAATTCACTTATAATGCTTGGAGATGACAAATTGATAGAACGAAAGAAAAGGTGGTTTTCTAGGGTTCCGCAATGCCTAAAGCGTTGGTCTGGTCCGAGAGAAAACACATAACGATACATCGTTATGACACGGTGGGATAAAAGCCCAGGAGTTTTTGCTCGTTTCGAGCTCTCTCCTGGGTTTTTATTTTGATCATTTCATCATGGGAAAAGGAGCTGACAAATATGAAAAAGAAAGTCATTGATATCATCATGATTGTGATAGGCGCATTTTTCTTTGCGTTGGCTGTTAACTTGTTTGCGATACCGAACGATTTCGGAGAAGGGGGCGTTACAGGGGTCACCCTCATCTTGTATTACCTGTTTGAGTGGTCGCCGGGTGTGACCAACTTTATTCTGAACGGAATTCTCCTTATCATCGGCTATAGGTTTTTGGATAAAAAAACGACGATATACACGATCATCGCGGTAGCGGCGAATTCGTTTTTTCTGCACGTTACGGAAGGTTGGGCGATCCCCTCTCATGAACTGATCATCAGCGCGATTTTTGCCGGCGTATTTGCCGGCGTCGGAATCGGCATGATCATCCGCGTCGGGGGAACGACAGCCGGATCGGCGATCCTCGCGAGAATCGCCAATAAATACTTTGACTGGAATATCAGCTATGCTTTATTAATGATCGATTTGGTGGTCGTATTCAGTTCTTACTTCATCATCGGAGCCGAAAAGCTGATGTTTACGATCGTCATGCTCTACATTGCCACCAAGGTGATGGATTTCATCATTGAAGGGCTCAATACGAAAAAAGCGATTACGATTATTTCAGAGCGCAAAAACGACATCGCCGAACAAGTCAATACGCTGATGGACAGAGGCGTCACGGTCTTATCGGGCCGCGGCCATTATACGGGTGATTCGAAAGAGATTTTATATATCGTGATCAATAAGCAGGAGCTGTCCATGCTGAAAAAGATCATCAGAAGCACCGACAAAAAGGCTTTTGTCATCATTCACGATGTAAGGGATGTTTTTGGCGAGGGGTTTGTAGATATATCGAAATAGAAGGCTGCCGGATGCCGCCGGCAGCTTTTTTAGCAAAAGCATTAAGTCACTTTACAGAATGGCGATTTTGAACAATGATGAAAATAAGCATCGGAAAAATGGAAGCATCCTGAAATAAAAAGGAGTTTTCGGTTTTGCATGCCGAAAAAGAAAAAATACGGTTGCTGATGTTAAGGAGGTCTATGATTGGTAAAGGGGAAAAAACGGACAATTGAAGTGAAAAGCAAAATGTTTTTCAGGATTTGGCTTTTTCTTGGTTCATTTGGAATGGGAGCAGCGAGTCTGTGGGTATTCTATATGGGGATCACGTTTCAAACAAAATTTTATCTGTCAGCTATACCTCTAGGGCTAGTATGCAGCTTATTTTTCTTTGTATTATTTTTATCGGCTTTTCCCGCTTTCACGAAAAGAGGAAATGTCATCTTCCGCATCGAAGAAGGAGACTGCGGCCGGCTGTTCACGGAGAAAAAATCGGTGGACATCAAAGATATTAATAGTATCAGAATGGACCGGCATCCCTACAGTCTGAAGGGCATTTTCTTCATGGATGTCCTGATCCAGACGCGAGGGAACGGATTGGTGAGGATTCCGACGTACAACATCCTGCCCGAGCCGGAGTTTTACAAAGCGGTCGAGCTTCACGTCCTCTCATATATGACGGAGGAAGCGCGGCGGGATTGGATCGGCCAGTTTACCGAAGCGCAGAGAAAGGCTTATCTGAATCAGTTTCATAAAAATGCGTAAAGAAAGCAGGAATCGGGCAATCCCTGCTTTGACATCAGAAAGGCGTCTATTATTTGCTCAAATTAAAGTATAATGGATGCTCTTTGGTGAAAAAATTTGGATAAAAAATCAATGTTAAGTCTTTTTCATTCTTTTTTGTGACAAAAGCAATTTGGCCTGAATTTTTTTTGCCTGCCGCCAAGTCTCCCGGTTCAAATTGAGTTTTTAGCGTAACGGTGCTTGCGACGATCTTATGCACTTTTTCATCGCTGTTTTTTAATTCATAGTTTAGCGGGTTGACGGCTACCTGTTCATTGCTGCCGTTTTCCTGCGTGATATCGACGACGACAAGCTGTTCATCATGATTTAATGATGAGCCCTTTGTTTGTCCGTCGGTTGCGAAATATTTGCCGCTGTGTACTTTGTTTACTTTTGAAACTGTAACCGTTTGCCCGTCGCTTGTGGCTTTTTCGCCGATTTTATACGTTTTTTGATCGTTTTGATCTTCTTTTGCCTTTTGTTCTTTATTTGCTTTTTGTTCTGTTTTCGTTTCTTCAGCCTTGTTTTTATGGTCAGCTTCTGTGCTGCTTGATTGTCCGCACGCTCCAAGGATCAATCCGAGAGACAGGAGAGCCGATAGCATGAGAAACCTTTTCATATTCGTTTCCTCCAGATTCATAAAAATACTATTCTGTATTATTCTAGTTATATTGTTTCGGTTTTCAAATAGGTCTATATACTTAAAATTGTCACAAAAGTCGTCCGAACATCCCGAAAATCCAAGTGGGATAAAGTAAAATAGATTGTTGTGAAACCTTTCTCGGAAGACATCCGTCATACTAAAGGCAGTGCAATGGCATCTGAAGCAAAATGATGGAAAAAGATTTTCCGTTTTTCCTATTCTGTGTTATTGTTAATCTAGTTTGCTTTGCATTGATGAACCGCATGCCGGATCAAAAACCGACTAAAATGTTAAAAGGTAGAGGTTATCATGAAAAAAATATTCTCACATAAGCTAAGCTTTTTCTTGTTAGCTGTTATTTTTGTATGGGCTAAAACCTATGCATCCTACTTATTGGAGTTTAATTTGGGCGTGAAGGGAAGCACGCAGCAGTTTCTACTGTTTATTAATCCATTAAGCTTTACCATCGTTTTTCTTGGTTTGGCTTTATTTGCAAAGGGGCGGCGCGCGGCAATATGGATGATTATCCTCGATGCCGTGATGACGTTTGTGTTATATGCGAACATTTTGTTCTACCGCTTCTTTGATGACTTTTTAACTTTTGCAAATCTGAAGCAGGCCGGAAACCTTGGCAACATGTCAGACGGCGTGTTTGCCATCATGTCTCCCCATGACTTCATCTATATCATTGACTTGGTCATTTTGATCGCATTATGCGTGAAAAGGCCTGAACTGAAGGCTTCCCAATTGAAGAAAAGATGGGCTGCTGCGATCGTTTTGGCGGGTGTTCTTCTGTTTTACATCAACCTGCAAATCGCTGAAAAAGACCGCCCTGAGCTTCTGACGAGAACATTTGACAGAAACTATATCGTAAAATATTTGGGGCCGTACAACTATACGATTTATGACGGCGTACAGGCTGCTCAGAACGCGACGCAAAAAGCATATGCCAGCAGCGATGATTTGACGAGCGTCATCAATTATACAAGCTCCCACTACGCGAAGCCGAATGACGAATACTTCGGTGTGGCGAAAGGAAAGAACATCATCAAGATCCATTTGGAAAGCTTCCAGTCGTTTTTGATCGACTACAAACTGAATGGAAAAGAAGTCACGCCGTTTTTGAATAAATTGGCGCATGGCGGAGATGACATGACGTACTTCGATAACTTTTTCCATCAGACCGGACAAGGCAAAACGGCCGATGCTGAGCTGATGATGGACAACAGTCTTTTCGGCCTTCCGGAAGGTACGGCTTTTGTGACGAAAGGGCAAAACACGTATCAGTCGCTGCCTGCGATTTTGAACCAGAAAGAAGGATATACGAGCGCCGTCCTGCACGGGGATTATAAGTCTTTCTGGAACAGGGATCAGGTATACAAGCAGATCGGCTATGACAAGTTCTTCGACGCCAGCTCTTATGACATGTCAGAAGACAACCTGGTCAACCTTGGGTTGAAAGATAAGCCGTTCTTTGAAGAATCCATTCCGATGCTGAAATCGCTGAAACAGCCGTTCTATGCGCATTTGCTCACACTGACGAACCACTATCCGTTCATCTTGGATAAAGAGGATGCAACGCTTGAAAGAGGCACGACAGGAGACGATACGGTTGACGGCTACTTCCAGACGGCGCGCTATCTAGACGAAGCGCTCGAACAGTTCTTCAAAGACTTGAAAAAAGAAGGATTATTCGACAATTCCGTAATCGTCATCTACGGCGACCACAACGGAATTTCCGAAAACCACAACCGGGCGATGAAAGAAGTATTAGGCAAAGAGATTACGCCTTATCAAAATGCAATGAACCAGCGCGTGCCGCTCATGATCCGCGTTCCTGGCAAAAAAGGCGGAGTCAACCATACGTATGGCGCTGAAACGGATGTCATGCCGACATTGCTCCACCTGCAAGGAATCGATAATAAGAACTATATCAACTTCGGTACGGATCTCTTTTCAAAAGACCATGACGAAACAGTCGCATTCAGAAACGGCAACTATGTAACGCCTAAATACACGATGATCGACTCGACGGTATACGATACGAAAACCGGCAAAGAATTAAAGCCGAACAAAGAAACCGAAAACCTGAAAAAACAGGTGGCTGAAAAGCTGAATCTGTCTGACCAGGTTCTTTATAAAGACTTGCTGCGATTCCATAAACTCTCGGATTTCACGCCTGTTGATCCGTCAAAATACCATTATGGAAAAGAAAAAACCAGCGAATAAATCAAAAACGCCTGATGCTTCAAGCCGTCAGGCGTTTTTATTTTTGCTTTTAAAAAGAGTACATTTTCCTATTCATCTCTGCTACTTTCAGACTTATAATTTAAATTATGGAAAAAGGCCTATGAATGAATTTTTTGGAATTTTCAAAAATGATCTTTTAGTCTCTCATATTGGATAATGAAGAGGTGACGGTTCAATGAGCTATTCAGATATGCTAGACCGCATACATGCGGCGATTTCGAGCCAATCAGCCGACCTGGAAGAAAAAATATCAAGGCTCAAACGGGCAAAAAGCAAAATCGAAACGGAACAGAACACGTCTTTGGAAGAAATTAAACAAATCAAAAAACCTGAACTCGATGCTTCATGGAAGGGAAACCGTTCGGAAAAGTTTAATGAAGCGAGAGATGACGCATACAACGAGATGGAAAACATTATAACGGACGATTATGAAGGTTACAAGGCGAGAATTCAGTCCAAGATCGTTATGCTGGAAATCGAGCAGGGGGCTTTATCCGCGGCGAGGGGACTCGCGCATACGGCGGACCAGCTGCTTTCCAAAGGAGAGGAAGCGCTCGAAGAATTGGGCAGCACCATCAGCGACCTGAAACGGCGCTTGTTCTAAGGCAATGGTGAACGTAAGGCAAGAAAATTTTAAAGAAAGGGCTTATGGCCGATGAAAATCTATGAAGCAAAAACTTTGATCTCCGCAATGAAAGAGCGCTCAACACAATATCAAGATTTAAAAGAGCAAATCGACGATTTAAAGAAGCAATTTCAGGGCGTCGTGAACCTGGGGGAAGATTTTCAGGGAGAAGGCGCTGACGCCATAAAAGATTTTTATCAGGCTCAGATTGATGTTGCGGACGCATGGATCGGCTTGATTGATAAGCAGATTGCCTTTTTCGGCGGTATCTCAGGCGCATCCGAAGATCTCGATCTTGCCGGGGATACCGTCGTCAATGTTGATTTTTTAGAAAATGACCTATCAAATGCCTATACGACATCTAAGTCAATCGTCTCTGAACAAAAAAAGGAGCTGCAAAAAATCTTCAATGAGATCGATGACATCATGACCCTTGAAACATTTTCCGCGGACGCTTTCGAAGAGCATCTTGATAAAGCGAAAAAAGAGCGCGAGGAAACGGTCAAAAAAGTCAATCAGTTTGACGAAGATTTAAAATCGGAGTACGCCTTGTCGGAAACGGAAGAAAGCCTTGTTACCGGATTGTACGGTGCGCTTTTTACTGCCACACAGAAGGGAAAGGAAGCATCACCTCTCTACTTTGACGCCAAAGCTTATCACAATAGCGACATCTATAAGCTAAAAGACGATGTAGAAAAAGGCACAGCCGAATATTTGAAGATTAAAAAAGAGCAGGAAGAAGCGAGGAGAATCGCGAAAGAACAGGAGAAGAAGGCAAACAGACCGTGGTATGCAAAAACGTGGGATACGGTATGCACCTTTACCGGTGAAGTCACGGGCTATTATGATTATAAGAGGGCGAAAGACGGCATCGATCCGGTAACGGGCGAGAAGCTCTCAGCGGCAGAGCGGGTCACCGCCGGCGCCATGGCAGCCGCCGGATTCATTCCCGTCGTCGGCTGGGCGGGCCGGGCATTTAAAGGCGGCAAAGCGATATATAAAACGGCGAAAGGCTTAAATGCCGCAGAACACGCTCTTGACGCCTATAAGTCGGCGAAATCGCTCGATTACCTGAAGAAAGCCGAATTCGGAATTTACGGGTTAACGGCAGCAAACGGTTTTGGAGAAGCGATCACGGGCCGAGACATGTTCGGAAACAAATTGACGGATGAACAGCGCAAGCAGAGCCTGTTCAATGCGTTCGCAATAACCGGCGTCGGAGCGGCTGCCCGTTATGCGGACAAACTGCCGGTCAAAAAAATTCCTTACAACGCCCACAGCAGCAAATGGATCAACGATAAGCTGGGCAGGGCAAGAAACGCTGTCGGCAAAGTGAAAAACAGCATCGGCCGTTTTGAAGTGCCTGTCGGCATCCGCGTCGAACAGCTTGCTACACATGCCGGGCCGGTGATGAACAGAATAGGCGTCGAGAAAAAGCCGCTCAGCGACTTGATGGCGTTTTCCGTGAAAGATGGCGGCAGACGGTCAAAACCTCACTGGGATCCGAAGCCTGACGGCATGTCGCAAAAAGATTACGTCGCTCACAACGGCAACAACTACAGCAAGGAAAAAAGAAGAGAATTATACGAGAAGCTGAATAAGAGCAACAGAAGCTACGTAAAAGAAAAAAGGGTGCCGCAGGACCATGAAACATTCCTCAGCGGAGACGACTTTAAACGAACGAAAATCAGGGTGAAGGGCGCCACGGTCTACGAAAAAGACGGTTTGTATTATTACCGTGACACGCTTCACGTTGGGGAAGCCGCCCACGTTGAGGTATTTGACCACACAGGGAGAAAACATTTGGGAGAAGCCGATCCGATCAGCGGAGTCCTGGATGAAAGCAAAGCAGATGCAACCAAATCGATTTCCAAATTAATAAAATAGCCGTATTGAAAGGAAAAAACGATGAAATTACTTGAAATCACTCAATGCAATCTTGATAAAGATGTCTACTTTATGGAAGTGTTTCCGGGGAAAATCGTCATTAATGACGATTATGAAGGAATCATGGTGCTTGATGACCGTTTGAACGTCATCGAAAAGATCGGGTTGGAGGACATCGTCGTTGATGCGTCCTTTAAAAACGCGCTGACCGAGGAATTGGCCGTTTTCTTTCATGATGACAAGAGGCTGTTTTATTTCGATTTAAAGAGCATGGCACATAAGGTGTGCGATATAGAAGGAGACCTTCCCGTTCTGTCAAAATATCATGTTTGGGGCAGCGGTGAGATTGTGTTCGTCACCTATGACGGAGAGTTTTACAGATACGGCACTAGAGACAATGCGTTCCATTGCATTGAACAGGCGTATGTAAAAGAGAAGTATGATTCATTCTATGCGTTTTGGGAGGAAACGAAGGATTTGCCGGTTGTCCGCTATGATGCAGAGAAATCGGAAATCATCGTCAATACAAGAAATAACCGATACTATGTTTACCAGTCTGGCCGGGATAAAATCTTTTTGACATCCGCTTATAAGCCGCATGATGTCGATTTTTCAGGCAATGCGGCGCTGTTCATACAAGAAAATATCATCGAACTGGCGGATCAAACAGAACGGATAACGATTGCGCCGGGAGGCCGGATGGCGTTTTTAAGAGGAAGGTTTCTCGGCCGGGGAAAAATAGCCGTGCTATGCAGCCACAATGACGACCTTATCAGCCAAATTACGGTCTATCAGCTGACAGATTGACTTGGAGAGACCTCTCCAAGTTTTTTTGTGCTTGTTCTAAACATTGCGCCGCCGCATAAGCTTGTATGTGAGAGCCCGATGGAGAGGAGCTGGGGCGGTTGACGACATTGCATTACTTTTTCAAGCTGCATCCTTTGAAAATCCGGGAAGGATGGAAGGTGAAAGAAAACCATTTATATCAAAAGCCGATCCGGGAGGGCCGTCAAACATTATTTGTATTGGAAAATGAAGAGAATCATAAAATGATACAAGTCGAGAGTGCGGGAGATCTCCAGTATGCCGTCAAGATGTTTACTACCGATGAGAAGCCGGTCGCCGATATGCTTCAAATACCGTATGAAAAGCTTGTTGAGAGATTGGAAGAGGTGATATGGAAGGAAGGGGGCGAATCAGGCGGTCCCCGCAATCTTCTGCGGCTTCGGATTCCGGGCGGCTGGAAGGTTTCGCATCATGCCTTAACAGATACGAATCCCGGCGATTTAGATCCCGGGAGCGACGTGTGGCTGTCTGATTTCAAGCGGGATTTGCTTCAGCTTGAGCATGAGGAGGAGCAACTGCTCCTTGATGTGGAATGGTATCCGGAAAAAGATCCTGCAGGCCATTATGCCGTTAAACTGATCAAAGACGGCGACTGGAAGCATCCTCTCGAAGAGATGCTGTGCATTCATCCGAAAGAGTTGGCTTATGAACTCGACTCTGTTTTAAAAAAAGCGGGGAAACGCAGTTGATCCTCGCTTTTATTTATGTTTGACAGGGTCAAAAGGCTGCTTTTGTTTCAGGACTATTTATTCAATAAAATGTCATTTTCTTCTTGATAAGGGGTTCTAAATCACTTATGATAGATTCAGATATACATAAACGAAAGGGGTAATGGAAGGTGAAAAAGCTATTTGCTGCACTTTTGTCTTTAGGCCTCATCATCGGCTTTTCTTTTAGCGCCGGCGATGCGGCTGAAGCCAAAACAAAGGTAAAAACATATAAAAACTGCAAGGCGTTAAACAAGGTGTACAAAGGCGGCGTGGCCCGCTCAAAATCGGTCAAGAACAAAGGCGGAAAAACGAAGTACAAGCCGTATGTGTCAAAAGCGCTGTATGACGCCAATAAAAGGCTCGACCGCGATAAAGACAAAATTGCCTGTGAACGATAAGGGCATAAGATCTCCCGAACGGGAGATCTTTTTTTGAAAAAAATGAAAATTAAAACTGCTGCAACATAATCTTTACAGTATGAAGCTATACTGTGTTCCGAATCGCAAAGATAAAGGGGAGTGGAGATTGTGTCAGCAAGTTTAAAAAAAGTCGTGTTGTTTTTATTGATTGGTTTTACTCTCGGTTCATTGCTGCCCAAACGCACAGGCGGCGAAGCCTCACAAAGTGGATGTGATCGCACACAGGGGCGCTTCCGGATATGCGCCTGAAAACACGGTCGCGGCTTTTGACAAAGCGCGCAAAATGAAGGCCGACTATATCGAACTTGATGTTCAGATGTCCAAGGACGGGAAGCTCGTCGTCATCCATGACACAACGGTAAACCGCACGACAGACATCGATTCAGAGGCGCCGGTAAAAGTAAAGGATCTAACGCTTAAAGAGCTGCGCAAGCTTGATGCCGGCAGCTATTTCGGACCTCAGTTCACCGGTGAACGGATTCCGACGTTTGAGAAAGTGCTTGACCGCTATAAAGGAAAAATCGGGCTGCTGATTGAGCTGAAAGAGCCTGCCCTTTATCCGGGGATCGAAGAAAAGGTGGCGGCCGCCCTGAAAAAACGGAAAATGGATAAGCCGAAAAACGGCAAAGTGATTGTCCAATCGTTTGACTTTCAATCCGTCCGCCGCATCCACGAATTGCTCCCATCTGTGCCGACAGGGGTTTTAACGTCCCGTCCTTCCGATCTGACGGATGCCAAATTGAACGAGTTTGCCGGATATGCGAACTATGTCAACGCATATTTAGGGAATGTGGCTGCTGATCCGACGCTCGTAGGCCGCATTCACGCACTCGGCATGAAAATTACGCCGTGGACCGTGCGTTCCCGTGATGAGGTTCCTCCGCTTTTGCAAGCGGGAGTTGATGGCATAGTCACAGACTACCCGGATTATGTTCCGAAAAAAATACGTTAAACATAAGAAGCCTGCAGATCAGTCTGCAGGCTTATCTTTATCAATAAATCTGGGCCAGGATCAGCAGTGTGAGCGTAACGGTGATGGCGCCGCCGATCCTTGTCGACACCTGGGCAAACGGCATGAGCTCAAGCCGTTCCGCTGCGCTGAGGATGGCGATGTCGCCCGTACCGCCCTGGCCGGAATGGCAGGCATTGATGATCGCGATTTCGATCGGGTACATGTTCAGCCACTTTCCGGTGAAAAAGCCGACGGTCATCATCGTAACGACGACAGAGACAATCGTGATAATGTTGGCCACGTTAAATGCTGCGATCAGCTTGTCCCACGGTGTCATCGAAACCCCGATGGCAAATAGGAGCGGGTACGTAACCGCGGTTGAGAAAAAGCGCGACACGCTGAAGGCTCCGCTTTCAATATGGGCGGGCGCCAGGCGGAACAGCTTGATGGCGACGGCCAATAAGAGCATCATGACAGGTGCCGGAAAACCGAATAAGTCATGGGACAGCATGCCGATCAAATACAGCGTGACTGCCAATATGCCGCCTGCAGCGAAATTCGTAAGGTTAAAAACGCTTTCTTTTTCCTTATCGTGAGACTCAAGCGAAGAAACGTCCCCGTTTTCTGAACGGTCGACTTTTCCATTGCCCGTCCATTCCGGTTTTTTCTTCCCTATGACATTGAGCACGCCTGATAAAATGACAGCGGTTAAACTTCCGAACATAATTGATGGAAGTACCAGCGCAAAAGCATCTCCCTGTGGCATGTGCATAATTTCTGAATAGCCGATCGACAGAGGAATCGCGCCTTCACCGACTCCCCCGGCCATGATCGGAAGGACAATATAGAGCAGCGTATGCTGAAAACCGAGACCGAGCATTGTGCCGACCGCTAAGCCGACTGCTGCAGCGGCGATTGATCCGGCGATCAGCGGAATGAAAATTTTAAGAAATGCTCTGACAAGTGTTTCCCTTTTCATTCCTAAAATGCTTCCAACCACAATTGCAGAAATAAAAAGATAAAGAAAGTTTGAGTTTTCTGTAAACTCTGTAGTCGATTTTACGATATCGTCTGGAATCAAGTGGTAGTACACGATAGCTGAAGGAATAAACGTAGCGATGATCGCGGCTCCCCCGATGGATCGAACGACCGGAATCGATTTACCGATTTGCGCAAAGGTAAAGCCGAAAAAGCCCATGACGGCGATTGATGTCAAGATATCGCTTTTCAAATCGTGCATATATACAAACGTTACAATCAAAGCAAGCAGCAGCAGGTATACAGGAAGCGGAATAATGCCGATCGTGATGTTCATTGCTCTGGCGATAAAGTTATCATCTTTTTCCTTTATCGTTTGAAAAGGCAGGCTTTGCACCTCTGATCTTTGTTCCATATGATTTCCCCCATTCTGTTAATAGTCCCCTTTGTTGATGTGTTATTTAACTAAATTAAGTATACTAAAAAAATCAAAATTCAGACAAGTGCGAAAGAAGACCTATCCCTATGTTCAGAAACTCCGGAGGCCGCCGGAGTTTTCGTCCGCGATCGTTCATTTTTCGAAAAGCCGCACCAAATATCGTTTTTGCTGAAAAATAATAGAATGCCGCCAAGCCGATTTTTCCCGAATTTCCGGTTATTTCAAAAAAAACGACACAAAAAGGCTCTTAATCCGTCATAAAGATATCAATTATTTAGGCTTTCAGTCTTTTTTTCTGGAAAAAAACCGTTTATTAGGCCGTCATTCAGCCTCAGCAAGGAAGGAACGTTTAAGTCAAATGGTCCGAGAAACAATCAGGGGACATCGCTGATGAACTTTTCTGTAAGGTATATAGACTTATATAAAAGTTATTTATTGATTAAATATAGGTCTTAAGATGTTAATATATTTGAGTGCTAAAGAAATAGAGTGAAACATGTACATAACAATCAAATAGGAGAAAAAAAGATGGAATATGTTTTTTATGGCTATCCGGCGGCAATGATTGCAATCATTTTAACCGCTTTTTTTGGATGTAAAGCGAGCTCGCGCTTTAAAAAGCCGCTCATCATCATGTGCCTTGCTGCAAACGGCGTTTATATCATCTGGCGGTTCGGATTTACGCTGCCGAGCACCGGCCCTCTCGATACGGCAATGGGGGTGATCCTGCTTGCAACCGAATGCATCGGCTTTTTTCAGCTCGTCATCTTTTATACGCTCGTATGGAAGGAAAAGAAGCGAAGCCCTGTCCCATTACAAGACAAAGATCACCGGCCGACGGTCGATATTTTAATCGCCACGTATAATGAGGAGCGGCACGTGCTGAAAAAAACGGTGTCAGGATGCCTTAATCTCGATTATCCGAAAGAACTGGTGAACGTCTATTTGTGCGATGACGGAAGACGCGCCGATATTCAAAAGCTGGCTGAAGAATTTGGCGTTCACTATTTGACAAGGGAAAGCAACGAGCACGCAAAGGCTGGAAACTTAAATCACGCCATGAGCCGCTCGGAGGGAGAGCTGATCGTCACGATGGACGCCGATATGGTCCCGCTGCCTTCCTTCCTGCAAAAGACGGTCGGCTATTTTCAGGACGAAAAGGTCGCTTTCGTACAAACACCGCAGGCGTTTTATAATGAAGACCCTTACCAGTACAACTTATTTTCCGGAACCAATATCCCGAATGAGCAGGACTTTTTCATGCGAAGGCTGCAAGCGGGAAAAGACAGGTTTAACGCGGTGATGTACGTCGGTTCCAATACCGTTTTCAGAAGAACGGCATTGGAAGAGATCGGCGGTTTTGCAACCGGGGTGATCACGGAGGATATGGCGACGGGAATGCTTTTAGAAACGAAATTTGAAGCCGTTTTTGTCAGTGAAGTGCTGGCGGTCGGTTTGGCGCCTGAAACGTGGACGGATTTGCTGAAACAGCGCGACCGCTGGTGCAGGGGGAACATCCAGTGCGGAAAAAAGTGGAATCCGCTTACGTTAAAAGGGCTTTCTCCTATGCAGCGGGTCCTTTATTTTGACGGCATTCTCTTTTGGTTTTTCGGCGTTTTTAAAATGGTGTACATACTGACTCCGATTTTGTTTTTATTGTGCGGCATCCACAGTCTGGATGCAGACGTCTGGTCGATTACCGCCTTTTGGCTCCCGGCCTTTTTAAGCTCATACCTTTCGTTTAAAGCCGTTTCAGATAGACAGCGCAGCATGAGCTGGAGCCATATCTACGATACGTCAATGGCTCCGCACCTGGCGTTGTCTGCTTTGTCTGAGTTTATCTTTAAAAAGCGTTTTGACTTTAAAGTCACGCCGAAAGGAGTCAGCACAAACCGGCGCACATTCAGATACACGACGGCATATCCGTGTGCGGTTTTGCTTGGATTGACGATTGCGGCTCTCGGCAAAACGCTTTATGATTATCTGTTTCATCAAACGTTTGACATCGATGTGGCATCATATAACTTATTTTGGATGCTGTACAATATGGCGGGCCTTTTTCTGGCGATGCTCGTTGCCTTTGACAGACCGCGATTCAGAAGCTCTGAACGTTTTGCGATCAACAAATCAGCGTCTTTTCGGACGGGCGGTGCAGACCGGGAGCACCCGTGCGAACTGGTGGATGTGAGCGATACCGGCGCTCGAATCAGGCTGCCGTACACGGCTGAAGCAAACATTTATTATGAGGCCGACGCCCTTGAGATCGAGACGGTCGGAAAGATTCCGGTTCAGGTAATCTGGACGACGAAAGACGGGGACGATATCGAAATCGGCCTGCGGTTTCATGGATTGGATAGCGATCTGTATGTGAAGCTGATCGGCTATATGTTCAATGAAGAATACGCGAGAAGAGCCGACCGGGAAGAACGTGCGGATACATGGTCAACGGTGCTGCGGTTTTTCATGAAAACCGAGAAAAGCCCCGACGCCTTTAAAAGAAAATTTATCCGTGAAGCGTTTCAGGGAGAGGCGACGCTGCAGCTTCCGGCGCCGTCAGACGAGACGGACAGCGCATCACACCCGATCATGGTCAAGGATATCAGTCTGTCCGGCTGCCAAATCGAAACAAATGTGCCGCTTGAAAACGGCACAAACATCTTGATAGCGATCGATGGCAAACTGACCGGCCGGAGACCGGCGCTCGTCTGCTGGATAAAAAAGAAAAGAAAACGATATACGGCAGGCTTAAAGTTTCTTGACGAAGAAGCGTCTGCATAACATGAATACGACCCGCAAAGCACAGGCTTTCGGGTCTGTTTTGTTACAAATCGTCATGGACGGTCCGGCCGTGTGCAAATGCCATCTTTGGATTCAGCTCATTCTAGCGGTTATGTCGAAACGGCCGGATTTTAATAATGGCTGTTTTGCTGCTCAGAGATAACCGGTATTTCTCGACATGGGCTTTGGAGAGCGGAGAGCTGTAGTAGCCCGGCACGTATTTCGTCAGAAGGGCCTGCATGGCGGATGTTGCTTCTTCCAAATCTGACATGATCCCAGCTTTTCCGAAAAGCATGACGCTCATATATGCGGTGTCGGTTTGGATGGGATCATAAATTGACAAATATTTTGGAAACTCGGTAGAAATCATTGGCCAAAAAGCTGGGCTCCATATTGTTATAAAGGTCAATCACCATGCGGACGACTTCAAAAACAAAGCGGAACAGCACGGTGTAAAGGTTTACCCTGTAGCAGATTTTTGGATGAATCGTGACGGCAGCCCGCAGAAGGCGGTGATGATCGGATTCGGCGGACTTTCGGAAAAAGAAATCGAAGAGGGGATCAAGAGGCTTCACAAAGCGTGGCGTGAATGTTAAAAAATTCCCGCCCGCAATCCGATATGAAGAACGTAACCTAAAGAAAAGAAAGCAGGAAAACGTGTGAAAAAGATGAGAATGCTGCTTCTGCTGCTTTTGGCCGTGTCGCTGTATGGATGCTCAAGCCATGAAGCAAGCGGAGAGGAGAAGGAAATGCCGCCGAAAGCGGAGCAAAAAGAGGCTGTGCCGTCAAAAAAGGAAACGGGGCACACACCGGCCTGGATAAAAGTGAAGGGCCCCGCCCGGATTCCGATTTTGATGTACCACAGCATCTCGTCGGGAAACAGCCTGAGGGTGCCCGAAGCCGAGTTCCGCGGACATATGAAATGGCTGAAAGACAACGGCTATTATACGCTGACGCCGGAAGAAGCCTATACCGTTTTGACCGAGGATAAAATGCCGCGTAAAAAATGCGTGCTGATTACGTTTGATGACGGCTATACGGACAATTACACGAAGGCGTATCCGATTTTGAAGCAATACGGCATGAAGGCGACGATTTTCATGATCGGAAAATCGATTGACCGCAAGAATCATCTGACGGAAGAACAAATGAAAGAGATGAGCCGAAACGGCATCTCAATTGAAAGCCATACGATCAGCCATCTCGAGCTGAACGGGCTGACGCCGGAGCGGCAATTGAGTGAGATGAGCCGTTCCAAAACATTGTTTGACTCTATGTTCGGCCAACAAACCGTGATGCTGAGCTATCCGGTCGGCCGCTATAATGCGGAGACGCTGAAAATGGCCGGGAAAGCAGGCTACAGGATGGCCGTGACGACAGAGCCCGGGGCGGCGTCGCGCGAACAGGGGCTGTATGCGCTGCATCGCGTCCGCATCTCACCCGGGATGTCTCCGGAAGCATTCGGAAGAACGATTGAACACAACAGGTAATAAGGAAAAGCGGCATTCTCCGCGTATGCCGCCTTCCTTATTTTTTTTCGTTTTGCTCCCCCGGGTTCATGATCAGCCGCAGGTCGGGGCGTATACGATCAGACGGCCGCCGGCTTGCCGCCTGGCCAGGTGCGGTTTCGATCACTCTTAAAAATGCGGGCGGTGCAGAAGCCTGACGGACCAGTGTTTTCGTTTCAGCTGTTTTTTTAGGCGATCTTCCGTTTCTGTTATCAAAAAAGAACGAATAAAAAATGAACAGAGCGAATAAAACGAGTAAAAATATCATATGGAAAAAACCCCTCCTTGTCATAAATGTCTTCTTTTAATATCGAACAAGCGGGTGGAAAGTTTTATATGTTTTGTATCAAAATTGTTTTTTGTGACTTTTGTATCGGTTGAAGAGTGGGGATCGTTGTCTTAACATCATTCCCAGTCGGAAGTCCGGTTAAACAACTGAATATTGGAGTGAATGGTGAAAGAATGTGAAGGGAATTCCGGAACATGCCCGGCTGACTGCAGTAAATACTGCATCCAGCCAAAGACCCGAGCAGGAGAAGAAGATGGAGAAAGGAGCCGGCATGTCTTAAAAGCCTCCACCGCCGCCATCGCCTCCACCACCGCTGCAATCACCGCCGCCTCCGAATGAATCGCAGCCGCCTGAGTGATGGCCGTGGGATGAATCAGGACCGCCGGAGAAGAACAACGAAGAACCGCTGTTTCTGTTTTTTTCGTCCGGCGATGTTATGGCGTTGTAGAGGAAGAAAAGGGCCAGTATAAAACAAATAGTTCCAATCATGATATGAAAACCCCCTTATCAATATGACTTCTGTTTTTATACGAACAGGCGGTCAAAAAGTTTCGGGAATTTGTAAATTTATAGTTTATAATAGAAAAAACGGCTTATATGCCGTTTTTTCACTGTTTTATCAATTTGCCCCTGACTGCATTCGGCATGTCGCCGGGCTGTACTTCTTCCCATGTCTCTACATATTTTCCCTTCGCATATACCTTTAGGTAGGCGTTTTTTCGAAGGGAGCCGCTGGCGAGGAATGTTACTTCTTTTTCCTTGCCGGCGTCATTATATCCCTCCAGTGTGTACTCATAGCCGCCCGGACTTAGGTGCTTACCTTCTTTGTTGATCTGGACATACACGTTTTCTTTCGGGATGAGAGGATTGAACCGGTCTGTCACATCATTATGAATGAACAGAAAAGAGCCGATGCATACAACAGCCAAACCGGCTGCGATTAAAGAGATTATTTTTTTCATATCTTATCACCTTAAAAATCCTTTTAATTTTTTTAGATAGCTTTTTCGAATGATCATAAAGAATAATAGTTGGAAGATCAGAAACCCGCCTATCGTCATGAAGAGCGGAGCTGTGAAATGACCGAAACTTTGCGACTCGAGCGTCTTCATCGCGAAATAGGTATGAACTGATGCAAGCGCGAATGGAAAGAAGAACAGGATGGCCAATTGAATCGTCACGCTCTGCGACATTTCCTCTTCGCTCAGGCCGATTTTTGCAAGCGACCGGTAGCGCTCTTGATCTTCCTCAAGATCGGTAAACAGGCGGAAGTAGAGAAAGCTTCCGGATGCCGTAAAAAAGAGAAGTGCAATAAAGAGTCCGATAAACAGGCTCAGGCTTGGAAGCTGAACTGTATCGAAATAAGAAATGGCCTTTGCGTCAAACTGAAATTGGATATGGCCATAGTTTCCGTATATGCTGTTTTTCAGCGATTGGCTGATATCAAGGCTGTCTTTCCAGCGGCCGTATTTATACCCGTACAATGTGACGGCTTCGCCTTGTTTCTTGAGCTTTTCAAAGGTTTTGCCGTTTACGACAACGATGCTGTCTAACGAAATGAGCGGTTTTTTAAAACCTTTCACTTTCAGCCGTTCATTTGCCGGCTTCAGATCTTTGTTCAGCATGTTCAAGGTCCCGGGAACTTCTGTCTTGTCTTTCGCCTCAAAGGTGCTTGGATAATACAGCGCCTCGCCGTCTTTCAGTTCACCCGAATCTGACTTGAAGTGCTTTCGGAATTCGCTTTCAGAGATCAGGAGCACCGGAGGAACGAGATCTCCCTGGCTATAGCTGATATGGATACCTTTTGTCTCTTCCTTTGTATACGAAAAATGTCCTTCCTTCAGCTTTTGTTCAATCAGCTTAACGTGTGCTTGTTCTTTGGTGTTCCCGCTGTTCGATAAGTACTCCATCCCGTATTGAGAATCCATTTTTCCGAGGGAGGTCTTGTAGATCGCCAATGTGCCTGTGGCGGTAAAGGCGACCGCTGAAATGATACAGACGAGAAAGAACAGGCGGGCATTATCTTTCAGCCGGTAGACAAGATCGGATACCCACAGGCCGTTTTTTCCGCGCAAATAAAATGATTTCCGCTTTTTTAACATCCTGAGCAGCCAAATGCTGCTTTGGCTAAAGAAGAAATAAGTCCCGATGATCGTCAGAATTAAGATCGTGACGGCTTGGGGAAAATGGATTTCGTCGGACAATGCAAGCCAGTAGCCGGAGCCGAGGCAGCCGATGCCGATGACCGAAAAGATAAGGGACGGTTTTGGCTCAGGTTTGATTTTCCCGGTGCCCTTGATCAGCTTGACAACGGTTTTTGATTTAATAAACAAGACCGTAAATTGCGACAGCAGAATAAACAGCACGATGAAGCATGCGGCTGTGAGAGCCAGCGCTTTCCAAGGCAGATACAGAGGCAAAGCGTCCATTTCCAGAATATAAGCGCCGACCGTAAAGAAGGTTTTTGCGAAAATCAGACCGCCGATGATCCCTGTAACGATCGAAAGCACGCCGATGATGATATTTTCAGCTGTAATCAGCCTCCTCAATTGACCCGGAGCGATTCCTTGAATGGTGAGTATCCCGAATTCTTTGCTTCTCGACTTGAGAAAGGCGTTTACGGAATAGAGCACAAACAGGATGGAAAAAGCGAAAATCATCCATTCGGCCACCGTCAATCCCCGTTTTGCAATGTTGTTTAAATAGCCTTTTTCCAAAGCGGGGTGGAACAAAAGCATCGCAAAGGTGAAAAAAATCATCACCGAAAACGCGCTGCTTAAAAAGAAGGCGAGATAGGCCCTTTTATTCCGAATGACGTTTTTATAAGCGAACTGTAGAAAGGTCATTGGCGTTTCCTCCCAGCATGGACAGCACATTCAAAATCTCTTCATAAAATACTTGGCGGTTGGCGCCGCGATGAATTTCGTTGAATAATGTTCCGTCTTTAATAAAAATGACGCGGCGGCAGTAGCTTGCGGCTACAGGGTCATGCGTGACCATCAATATCGTGGCATTGTCGTTTTCGTTAAGATGCTGCATCGTTTCCATCACGTCTTTTGACGCCTTGGAATCGAGGTTTCCCGTCGGTTCATCAGCGAGGATGAGGGCAGGTTGATGAATGACAGCTCTTGCGATGGCTGCGCGCTGTTTTTGTCCGCCGGATATTTCAAACGTCCGTTTATTGAGAAGGGCCTCGATGCCGAGCTTTTCAGCAATCGCCTGAAGCTTTTCTTCCATGACGGAAGGCGGTTTATTTTCAAGCGTTAACGGCAGCATGATGTTTTCGCCGAGCGTCAGCGTATCCAGCAAATTAAAATCCTGGAATACGAATCCGAGCTGCTTGCGGCGAAAGCGGGCGAGTTTCGCCCTTTTTAGATGATGCGGGTCTTCTCCGCGGATCAAAATGTCGCCGGAATCGGGGCGGTCAATGGTTGATATCATATTGAGCAGCGTCGTTTTTCCAGACCCGGAAGGTCCCATAATAGCCGTGAATTCGCCGTCCTCGACATTGAATGAAATATTTTTTAACGCCTGATGAGAGACTTGTCCTTTATATGTTTTATTGATGTTTTTAACGACCAGCATATCAGTCATCATAATCCTCCTTCTTTGCTCTGTGTCGGTGGGGATAAAAAAATCCTCCTTGAAAAAGAATGTTTCTGCAAACACATCTTATCAAGGAGGATGAGGAAGAGCTATGCGGTTTTATTAAAGAAGACTTACATTTTTGTAAGGAACGAAAATTGAAAGGCTGTCCCTTTTCCGTCTTCAGAAGCAATGCTTACATCATGATCGAGCTTTTCGGCAATCTCTTTTACAAGATAGAGGCCCATGCCCGTCGATTCCTGAAAACGCCGCCCGTTTTCCCCGGTGTAATATGGTTCGAATACCCGCTTTACATCCTGGGAAGGAATTCCGACCCCGTAGTCTTTTATTTCCAAGACGATCCGTTCATCTTGACGGAATATCGTCATATCGATGCGGTCGCTTTTCCCCGCCGAATACTTTACGGCATTTGTGATGACCTGTCCGATTGCGAACCTGAGCCATTTCCGGTCCGTATAAATGACGGCGTCTTCAGCGGGCAGGTGTGTTTTCGGATATACGCGGTGCTGAATAAAGTAGCGTTTATAATGCTGAATTAACGATTGCAGCAGATTTTCAAGAGACACAGCTTCAATTTTAAAATCCCTTTCAAACAGGTCAAGCCTTGAAGAGTAGAGGAGCGTTTCCAGTCCGTATTCAATCTGCTGGACTTCTTTTTTGATTTGTTTAAAAATGGGCTCATCCTCTTCCTGAATGATCAGATTGATGACGGAAAGCGGGGTTTTCACCTGATGCACCCATTGATTCATGTAGGTCACCCTGTCTTCCAGCCTGGATTCCATTTCATGAATTTTGCGGTGCTGAAACCGGCTTAGCTCCATATGTTTTTCATACAGCTCTGAGCAAAATTCAGACGTCCCCAAAAAAGGAATTTCCGTATCTTGTTGTTCAGAGCCGAGCCATTGATAGACTCTGTGTTCTTGATACCATTTGTACGACAGATAAAGCGCCAGCGCCAGAAGCTGAACGCCGAGGACGTAAAAAAGGTGTGTAAAAGACTGCATGCCGGCAAACCAATAGTAAAAAAACACGAATCCGCCCTGAAGAAGGAATAGAAGGATAAGAACGGCATGGTTTTTTAGAAAAAGCTTCATGACCTCGCCCTCAGCTGATACCCTTCGCCCCGCACTGATTCAATCGAAAAGGGCACGTCCATGCCCCGCAATTTTTTGCGAAGTCTCGCAATATAGACATTTAACGTGTTTTCATCCACAAATGTATCGGTTTCCCATGTCTTTTCCATTAACCGGTCTCTGCTTGTCACCTTTTCTCCTCTTTCAAGCAGCACTTCCAGGAGTCTGCTTTCCTTTTTTGAAAGCTCGTGCTTCTTATCCCGGAAGCGCAGTTCAAATCGTTCGACAAACAACTGAACGCCTTCGAATTCAACCACTTTTTCCCCTTGTTTTACCGCATATTCGCCAAAGGCCCTGCGAATCTGGCTTTTAATTTTCGCAAGCACCACCTCATAGGAAAAAGGCTTCTCTATATAATCATCGCCGCCGTTTTCAATCGCCATGACCTGATCCATTTCCCCGCTTCTGGCAGAAATGAAAATGATCGGACAAGTCGAATGCTGGCGGATTTGACGGCACCAATAGTACCCGTCGTATGCCGGCAAATTGATATCAAGCAACACCAAATCAGGTTTCTCTTCCAAAAAAGTATCGAGGATAGTTGTGAAATCATGCGTTGTAACGGTGTTATATCCGTACTTTTCTAAATAATTTTGCAATAGCTGCCGAATGTCTTCGCTGTCTTCGACAATCATGATTTTCGTCATACGAAACACTCCCATAAACAAACGTTCCGTTCCCGGACGATTGATCTTTCATGCTTAAGAATATCATAAAAAGATATTTTTCATGTGAGCGTTTTATTTTTTGCACACCAAATCATGCTTATTCTGTTTCTGTAGGTTAAAATAGGAATAGACGACCGTAATGTAAAAAGGAGAGGATCAAATGGCAACATATAGAGGTTATATCGGAACATATACAAAAGCAGACAGCAAAGGAATCTATACGTTTGAACTTGATACCGACAAAAAAGCGCTGAGCACGCCAAAGCTTGCGGCAAAGCTGGGCAGTCCGACATATCTCAATATCGCCAAAGACAATAGCATGCTCTATGCGGTGATCAATGACGGTGAACAAGGCGGTGTTGCCGCCTACCGGATTGACGGGAATACAGGTGATCTGCATTTCGTCAACAAGCAAACCGCAGACGGCCCGTCGCCGTGCCATGTCAGCGTCGACAGCGCCAATCAGTATGTGCTTTCCGCCAATTATCACAGCGGAACGATTGCATCCTATACTTTAGATGGAGACGGCAGCTTGGATGCTCCCGCTTCAGAGGTGCAGCATAAAGGATCCGGCCCGCATGAAAGACAGGAGAAGGCGCATGTGCACTATTCTGGTTTTACCCCTGACGAAAACTATGCGGTAGCCGTTGATCTAGGAATTGACCGGGTGATCACCTATCAACTGAAGGAAGGAAAGCTGGAGGAAGTGAAGTCGCTCGCTGTCGCGCCTGGTTCCGGTCCCCGGCATATCGAGTTTCATCCGAAAGAAAAGTACGCGTATGTGCTGACAGAGCTGAGCAATGAAGTTATCGTTCTCGAATATAACCCCGGCCTTGGAGAATTTCGCGAAGTGCAAGTCATTTCCGCCTTGCCTGATGGCTTTGACGGAAAAAGCCAGGGCGGCGCGATTCACGTCACGCGCGACGGCAAATTTGTCTACGCTTCAAACCGCGGACACGACAGCATCGCCGTGTTTGCCGTAAATGAATACTCAGACGAGCTTTCCTTGATCGAGCATGTCTCTACAGAAGGTGAATGGCCGCGCGACTTTGCATTTGATCCTACGGAAGGTTTTTTGATCGCCTCCAACCAGGAAACAGGAACGCTGACATTATATGAAAGAAACGAATCGACGGGCACGCTGACGCTGCTGCAGTCCAACATCCCCGCTCCTGAAGCGGTCTGCGTAAAGTTCTTGCATCGCTTAAATTAAAAAAACTTGATTGGCGATTTTCGGCCAATCAAGTTTTTTTGTATAAAAAGGACAGCCCCCGCTCATTCAGCATCAAGCTGTTTTTTGACTTTGATGAACGCGACCATCTGCCTGATGTCTTCTTCAGAAAGAAGCGCCCCGTCAACCGCCAGTTTGTGCTTGCCCCAATTCGTCAATTCAATTGGTTCGTTTTTGCTCTTCCCATCCCGTGGGTCGTCGATTCTGCCGAGCAAGTAGTCGGTTGAGGTTCCGAATAAATCAGCGATTTCGATAAGCGCCTCCAATGAAGGGCGGCGATAGCCGGATTCATACCCCGCATAGGTGCTTTTCGCAATACCGAGGCGGTCGGCTGTATATTGCAATGACCATTTCTTATTTTTTCTCAGTGTTGTTAATCGATCTAAATTCATATCTTCCGCTCCTTTTGATACACAGTGATTATAGCACATTATGAGCAAAAGTGTACGCGAAATGAATAATCTTTCTTGATTATTTCACATTTGAGGACTATAATTGCAATGAAGGTACGCATAAAGCGTATACAATGCTTATCTGTCGGCCTTTTTGCTCTATATGATCATGCTTTAAAACGTTAAAATACTTCTTAGAGAGGTGTAGCATATGAAAAAGTTACTGCTGCTAACCACCGGCGGGACGATCGCTTCAGTAGAAGGAGAAAACGGGCTCGCTCCGGGGGTTAAAGCGGAAGAGCTTCTCAGCTATTTATCTGATGACCATAAAAATTATACGATAGATTGCCAATCTTTAATGGACATAGACAGTACAAACATGCAGCCTGAACATTGGGTGAAAATGGCTGAAGCGGTATATGAGAACTACGGCCGCTACGACGGGTTTGTCATCACCCATGGTACCGATACGATGGCCTATACGTCAGCTGCGCTTTCCTATATGCTGCAAAACGTCGATAAGCCGATCGTTATCACGGGTTCACAGGTGCCGATTACATTTAAGAAGACAGATGCAAAGAAAAATATTAAAGATGCTGTCCGCTTTGCCTCAGACGGCATCGGCGGGGTGTACGTCGTCTTTGACGGCCGTGTCATTTTAGGAACGAGAGCGATCAAATTAAGAACGAAAAGCTATGATGCTTTTGAAAGCATCAACTATCCTTATATCGCGTTCATCCACGATCAGGAGATCGAGTACAACAAACGGGTTCCTGAAGCAAAGCAAGAGCCGATTGCGTTCGATACTTCTTTAAATACCGACGTTTGTCTGATCAAGCTGCATCCCGGCTTGAAGCCGGAGTTCCTCGATTGTCTGAAAGGCTCTTATAAAGGCGTCGTCATTGAGAGCTACGGCAGCGGCGGCATTCCGTTTGAGAAACGGAATATTTTGGACAAGGTCAATGAACTGATCGATTCCGGAATCGTCGTCGTCATCACGACGCAATGCCTTGAAGAAGGAGAGGATATGAGCATTTATGAAGTCGGCCGCAGAGTCAACCAGGATGCCGTTATCCGATCAAGAAACATGAACACCGAAGCGATCGTGCCTAAGCTGATGTGGGCTTTAGGGAAAAATGGAGACCCGCATGAGGTCAAAAAAATCATGGAAACGCCAATTGCAGACGATATCATTATTTAAACAGAAAGCAGGGTTAACAAATGAATCAGACCGCATATCGGACAGAGAAGGATTTTCTCGGAGAGAAGAACATCCCGGCGGATGTCTACTATGGTATTCAAACATTACGGGCAGCAGAAAATTTTCCGATTACCGGATATAAAATTCATGAGGAAATGATCAAGGCGCTGGCCGTGGTCAAAAAAGCGGCCGCACTTGCCAACATGGAGACGAAGCGTCTCTATAAAGGACTCGGGGATGCGATTGTCCAGGCAGCTGACGAGATCATCGAAGGCAAGCTGCACGATCAATTTATCGTCGATCCGATTCAGGGCGGCGCCGGCACGTCCATGAACATGAATGCGAATGAAGTCATCGGAAACCGCGCGCTTGAACTGCTCGGCCATCAAAAAGGAGAATATATTCACTTAAGTCCGAACACGCACGTCAACATGTCACAGTCGACAAATGACGTGTTTCCGACGGCCATTCACATTTCAACGCTGAAATTGCTTGAAAAGCTGCTCGATACGATGGAGTACATGCTGGGCGCCTTCAAGAAAAAAGCGAGTGAATTCGATCATGTCATCAAAATGGGGCGCACCCATCTCCAGGATGCTGTTCCGATTCGCCTCGGTCAGGAGTTTGAAGCATACAGCCGCGTGATCGAACGCGACATCAAGCGGATTAAACAGTCGCGTCAGCATTTATATGAAGTCAATATGGGCGCAACTGCAGTAGGAACGGGATTAAACGCAGATCCGCGCTACATTGAAAATGTCGTCAAGCATCTGGCAGATATCAGCGGCCTCCCGCTCGTCGGCGCCGACCACCTCGTCGATGCGACGCAGAATACGGACGCTTATACAGAAGTATCGGCAGCATTGAAAGTCTGCATGATGAACATGTCCAAAATCGCAAACGATTTAAGGCTGATGGCATCCGGCCCGCGCGCAGGACTGGCGGAGATTTCCCTGCCGGCGAGACAGCCGGGGTCATCGATCATGCCGGGGAAAGTCAATCCGGTCATGGCCGAGCTGATCAACCAGATTGCCTTCCAGGTGATCGGGAACGACCACACGATTTGCCTGGCTTCTGAAGCCGGACAGCTCGAACTGAATGTTATGGAGCCTGTGCTCGTGTTTAACCTTCTTCAATCGATCAGCATCATGAACAACGGATTCCGTTCATTTACAGATCACTGTGTGACAGGTATTGAAGCAAACGAAAAACGCCTGAAAGCATATGTCGAAAAAAGCGCCGGCGTCATTACTGCCGTAAACCCTCACCTCGGCTATGAAGCGGCCGCAAGAATCGCGAGGGAAGCGATTTTAACGGGCCAATCAGTACGCGATCTGTGTCTGCAAAATGACGTTTTGACAGAAGAAGAGCTAGATCTGATTTTGAACCCTTATGAAATGACGAAACCGGGTATTGCCGGGGCTGAACTTTTAAATCGGGATTAATAAAAAAGGCAGGCGGAAACACGCTGAAAGCATTTTACCGGGATAGAAAAACAGGGTGTTTCCGCTTGCAACTAAAAATTTTGGGGGAGTAAGGATACCATGGGGAAAATAGGATATCATCTTGTCTTTTTTCATGGTATACTTGCTCTGTTAGTTAAATTTTTAGGAAAAAATTGAGTAGAATTTACTATTTTGAAGTAGCTTTTTTGTAAGCGTTTCAAAAACAAGGGGGACTCCAGGTTGAAAGAAGCACGGTTACCATCAATGGTAGAAATCATCATTGTATTAGGTGCATTTTTAGCAATCGTTTGTTCGTTTACAGTAAAATTTAATTTGCCGATACAGTTGGCACTATTCATATCATGGTTTTTGGTGATTTTGCTCGGGCTGCGCCTGGGACACCGTTATGAAGATTTGCAGAAGTCGATTACAACAGGGATTACCAACGGTCTTGAAGCGATATTAATCCTCATTGCAGTCGGCGCTCTGATCGGCACGTGGATAGCCGGCGGAGTTGTTCCGACTTTAATCTATTACGGGCTCGAATTTATTCATCCGAGCATATTCCTGCTTGCCACGCTCATTATTTGTTCGATTACGTCTGTTGCGACAGGTACGTCATGGGGAACCGTCGGTACGGCCGGAATTGCGATGATGGCGATCGGGGAAGGTCTGGGACTGCCCCTTCCGCTCGTAGCCGGCGCCGTTTTATCAGGTGCCTATTTTGGCGATAAATTATCACCGCTTTCAGACAGTACGGTGCTTGCTTCATCTTTATCAAAAGTCGAAGTCATCTCTCACGTAAGGGCGATGCTGTATTTATCGATTCCCGCATATATCATCACAGCGGTGCTCTTTACCGTTACGGGATTTATCTACGGAGGCAAGAACGTTGATTTGGAGAAAGTCGAGTTTTTGAAAAAGTTGCTGCAGAACACGTTTGACATTCATATTTGGATGCTTGTTCCGGCAATCGTCGTCATCGTTCTTCTGGCGATGAGAAAGCCTTCCGTACCGACGATTGCAATCGGTGCTCTCTTGGGAGCCATCTGGGCGGCTGTATTCCAGGGAATGAATTTTTCCGATGCGCTCGGAACAGCGTACAGCGGTTTTTCAATTGATACCGGCATTAAATTTATGGACCAGCTTCTGAACCGCGGAGGAATCGAGGGAATGCTCAGCTCTGTTGTCGTCATTATCCTCGGCCTTGGATTTGGAGGACTTTTGGAACATTTAGGCGTTTTGAAAGTAATTGTGTCCAAGTTCCAGAAAAAGCTGACATCTGCTGGAAACGTAACGCTTTCGACGCTCATTGTCGCCTTTTTAGGGAACGTGTTTGGCTGCGCTATGTACGTTTCGCTGATTTTAACGCCGAAGATCATGGAGAAAAGCTATGACAAGCTCCGCATCGATCGGAGGGTGCTGTCAAGAAACGCCGAGGTCGGAGGGACCATGACGTCGGGGATGGTGCCTTGGTCAGACAACGGGATTTATATGGCCGGAATTTTAGGCATCTCCACCTTCAGTTACTTGCCGTTCATGTGGATGAGCTTCGTTTCAGTCGGACTCGCGATTTTGTACGGATATACCGGGAAATTCATCTGGTATACGGATCAAAAGGATTCATCGGTGCAGTAGCAGCTGATAACAAATCATTGGAGGTATTCTGTGATGAATGGCAAAAATATTATTCGCAATTTAATGATCGAAATTCCTTCAGCACCCGGAAACCTTGGAAAAGTGACCACGGCGATCGGCCTGGCGGGCGGTGATATCGGAGAGATCGAGACGATCAAGGTCGGGCCGCATTATACGATGAGGAGCATCACGGTTCAAGTCGAGCATGAAGAACAGCTGACCGAAATTCTTGATGTGATCCGCAATTTAAAGGACGGCATTCATCTTCATACCGTTTCTGACGACGTCCTTTCCGCTCACGAAGGCGGAAAGATTCACATGAAGAGCAAAATGCCGATCAGGTCGCTCGCAGACTTGAGACGGGTGTATACGCCAGGGGTCGCCAATGTGTGCGAAATTATTAAAGAAGAACCGCAAAAAGCAAAGATTTACACTGGAATCGGCAATTCGGTGGCCATCGTGACGGACGGAACCGCCATTCTCGGCCTAGGGGACATCGGCCCTGTCGCCGGAATGCCGGTCATGGAAGGAAAAGCCGCTCTTTTTGACCAGCTCGCCGGAATCAGCGGCATCCCGATATTGCTTGATACGAAAAATCCTGATGAGATCGTCCAGACGGTGAAAAACATCGCGCCGGGATTCAACGGGATCTTGCTCGAAGATATCGGTTCTCCGCATTGTTTTGAAGTCGAGGAGCGCCTGAAGCAGGAACTGGACATCCCTGTGATGCATGATGATCAGCACGGTACTGCCGTTGTTACGCTTGCGGCGGCGATTTCGGCAGCTAAAAGCGCGGGAGTCGACCTGAAGCAGGCGCACGTCGGCCAAATCGGCCTCGGCGCCGCGGGCGTTGCCATCTGCCGGATGTTTATGGCATACGGAGTGAAACGGGTCGTCGGAACAGATAAATCGATGGAAGCAATGGCCCGCTTGGAGAATTACGGAGGACACGCAGCTGAAAGCATTGAAGAGCTGATGGAAAGCTGCGACATCGTTATCGCGACGACGGGCGTTCCGGGGCTGATCGATAAAAAATGGGTTCGCGAAGGCCAGGTGATTCTGGCTCTGTCCAATCCGAAGCCTGAGATTGAGCCGGAAGAAGCGCTCAAGGCGGGAGCGGCTTACGCTGCAGACGGGCGGTCTGTCAATAATGTTCTCGGATTCCCGGGCATTTTCAGAGGCGCGTTGAATGCAAGAGCAGAATCGATCACACATCCGATGCTCGTGGCCGCAGCCGAGGCCATTGCCTCCTGTACAAAACAAGGCGATTTAGTACCCGATCCGCTGAACCCCGACGTTCATGAGATTGTCGCCGAAGCCGTGGAAAGAGCAACGCTTTCGAGCGGGAGATAATACGGACGGCAGCTGCTTTATCGTAAGACAGATAAGGCGGCTGCCGTTTTTCTTGCAAAAATTAAGGGCGGTTCGACGGATTGGAAATGAATGTACAAGAGATTCGGCTTCGTAAAGATCCAATGGTTATGCAAAGCGCTGATGATGAGTCCCTGATCGGCAAGCCTTTTTGTAAAAAGAGGGATTTCTTCAGGCAAAATGGCGATTTCCGCCATATTCAAGGCGATTCCGTGTTGATCCAGCGACTCGAACATCACTTCTTTCATCGCAATTCCCCGGCTCAGCCTTCCCTGAACAGAGACGTTCATATTCCGTTTTATACTGACAGAACAAACACCGTGCTCCACCCTTGCCTCTCCATTCAATATTTGCCCAAATTGCCGGCAAAGCGTATGAAAACTTTGCATGGTCGAACCCTCCATTTTAAAAAGTAGTAAGATTTTATGAGTCTCCCCATCTTTTCATACCGCTTTTTGCAAATGGAAACTGCCGCTCCTACTTGATCATGTCTTCTGTTTGCGGCCTGTTCGCGAAGTGGTACATGAAGCCCATCATAAAAGCTCCGCCGACGATGTTCCCCAATGTAACGGGGATTAAATTGCGAACCGCCCCATATAACGAAATGGTGTCCGGATGGTCAGTCACCAAAGCGACGGCGAAGGTGGCCATGTTGGCAATGCTGTGCTCATATCCGGAAATAAAGAAACAAAACACAAACAGCATCATGGAGAACATTTTTGCACCGTCTCCTTTTTGGGACATCGGAATAAAAAAGGCAAGACAGACAAGCCAGTTGCAAAGAATCGCCCTGAAAAACAGTTCTGTCATCGGCGAATTCATCTTATGTTCGGCCGCGCTCAGCAAAAAGCTGTTGACGGACGAATCCTTGAACAATCCCGTTGAGAAAATGAGGCCTGCGAATAAGATGGCGCCCATGAAATTTCCCGCATAACTGAACAGCCACATCCCGATGGCATCAAACCAGCGCATTTTTTTGCGAAGCGCCGCAAATGTATAATAAAACGTGTTTCCCGTAAATAAATCTCCCCCGCCGTAGACAATCAGAATAATGGCTCCCCCAAACGTAACCGCGGCAATTGGATATGTGAACGGAGACTGTTCAAGATAAAAGAAATTCCCCGTTTTAAATGCGACGATCACGCCAAACCCGATGAACATGCTTGCCAGCATGGATCGCAAAAAATAGCGAAGCGGGCTCTCTTTAAAGATGCTGCATTTTTTCAATGCGAGCTCTTCCACTAACATGAGCGATTTAGTTTCCATGTTGTACCACCACCATGAAGTAAGGATCTTAGATTACGAACATAAGTATAGCAGGATATTGTGAAACATTTCACAATATCTGTGGATTTTATGTGAACAAATAATCGGGTAAAATCGTCCATAAGTATGAGAAAGTAAAGACAGCCGATCGAACGCTTCCATTTATTCTTTTGTATAAAGTGGCGGGGGTGAAGGAAATGGATGTAAAGAAAATCATTGATAAAGCGGTCCGGGCATCCGCCCGTGATCATGCTGTTCAGAGGATAACAGAAGCAGGCGGGGGCGATATCAACCGGTCTTTTCTCGTGGAGACGGACAAAACCAGGCTTTTCGTCAAAATAAACGATGGAGTGCCGGCCGACTTTTTCGAAAAGGAAGCCATGGGACTTGCAGAACTGAAAAAAACCGGCGCCGTAAACGTTCCTGACGTGATTGGATATAACGGCATAAGCGATCCGGAGCGATTCCTCGTTCTTTCTTATATTAGAGATACCCGGTCTCCAGGGGCGGAGGAAAAGCTTGGCGAACAGCTCGCCGCCATGCACCGGACGGAGAAGCCGTTTTACGGATTGGGGCATGACAATTACATCGGCACCTTTCAGCAGGAGAACGGCGAATATGACAGCTGGCCGGCCTATTACCGGGAAAAAAGGCTGCTTCCGCAAATCGGGCTCGCGCTTGAGAAAGGATTTTTGAATGAAAGGCAGGCGGAGAAGCATGTCAGGCTTGCGGAAACGCTTCCCCGCTGGCTCCCCGGAAAGCCCTGCGCATCCGTGCTTCACGGAGATCTATGGGGAGGCAACTGGATGACGGGGGAGGACGGCTCTCCATATCTCATTGATCCGGCCGTTTTATACGGGGACTTCCGGATGGATTTGGCGATGACCGCTCTGTTCGGGGGTTTCACCGAGAGGTTTTACAGCGCCTATGAAGCGGCGTCGAAAGAACCGCTTGACCGCGACATTTGGCCTTTATACCAGCTGTTTTATGTATACATGCATTTGAATTCTTTCGGAGAAAGCTACTTGCCTCATGCTGAAAGAATTGTAAAACGGTATATGGGCTAAAAAATACCGATATTGTGACAGATTCGGGACACCCTTTCAGGGGTGTTTTTTTATTGATCGGCTGGGCCTTTTAAAGTTTTATGGTAAATAAAACCTATTTGTCGTCAAAAAATGTTTGATTTTTAGTCAAGATTTGGTCACAAATCGACCCATTTTTTAGGTAATTAGATCTTTTTTTCTATAAACAAACGGTGTAAATTACTTATATAAGTAATCTCGAGATTGATTTATAAGTCTATTGTATTAATTTGAAAAGAAACGCCTTTTTGGTAAACCGTTTGCGTCACCTTTCACAGCAATATTGTGAAGTTTTGAACAATCTGATGGAGCATATCAATGGAAATGGAGGAAGCAGGGAATGAACGAATTAATCTTAGCCCGGTTTCAATTCGCTTCAACGACGATCTTTCACTTTATTTTTGTTCCGATGTCGATCGGACTCGTCTTTATGGTTGCCTTGATGGAAACCCTTTACGTTGTAAAGAAAAAAGACATTTACCGGACGATGGCGAAGTTTTGGGGGCACTTATTCTTAATTAACTTTGCAGTCGGTGTCGTCACGGGAATTTTGCAGGAGTTTCAGTTTGGCATGAACTGGTCGGAGTATTCCCGATTTGTCGGCGACGTTTTCGGCGCCCCGCTTGCTGTTGAGGCGCTTTTGGCCTTCTTTATGGAGTCAACCTTCATCGGCTTATGGATATTCGGCTGGGACCGTCTTCCGAAAAAGGTTCATTTGCTTTCCATCTGGCTGGTGTCGATCGGCACGATGCTGTCCGCTTTTTGGATTTTGGCTGCCAACTCATTTATGCAGGAACCGGTCGGTTTTGCGATTAAAAACGGACGGGCCGAGATGACCGATTTTCTTGCGATCATTAAAAACCCGCAGCTATGGGTTGAATTTCCGCACGTCATTTTCGGAGCGCTTGCTACGGGATCGTTCTTCATCGCCGGCGTGAGCGCATTCAAAATGCTGAAAAAGCAGGAAATGAACTTTTTCAAGAAATCGTTTCAGATCGCGATGGTCATTGCGCTTGTTTCAGGTATCGGCGTTGCCTTCAGCGGGCATGAGCAGGCCCAGCACCTGATGAAGAGCCAGCCGATGAAAATGGCCGCGAGCGAAGCGCTGTGGGATGACAGCGGAGACCCTGCCGCATGGACCATGCTTGCCGACATCGACACGGACAAGCAGGTGAACAAGTCTGAAATCAGCATTCCGTATGCGCTCAGCTATCTGGCTAACAAAAAATTCAGCGGCGATGTGCCGGGTATGAAAACACTTCAAAAGGAATACGAAAAAAAATATGGAGAAGGAAACTATATTCCGCCGGTAAAAACGACGTTTTGGAGTTTCAGGATTATGGCCGGCGCGGGAATTCTCATGATTATCGCCGCATTGACAGGGCTTTTCTTAAGCTTCCGCAAAAAGCTTGAAACGAGCAAATGGTTTTTGCGGGTGATGGTCGGGCTGATCGCATTTCCGTTCATCGCCAACACGGCGGGCTGGATCATGACGGAGATCGGACGGCAGCCGTGGACGGTGTTTGGCATATTGACGACAGCACAGTCCGTTTCACCGAATGTATCGGCTGGAATGCTTCTGTTCTCGGTGATTGCGTTCACAGCGATTTATCTCGTATTGGCGATTATCCTTGTCTACTTGTTTGTCCGCGAAATCAAAAAAGGGGCGCAGCACCATGATCATCATGAGGCTGCCGTTTCGACAGACCCGTTTGATCAGGAGGTTTACCATGGTATCTCTTAATGAGCTTTGGTTCATATTAGTCGCTGTGTTGTTTGTGGGGTTTTTCTTTCTGGAAGGTTTCGATTTCGGGGTCGGCATGGCGACCCGGTTTCTCGGGCGGAATGAGCTCGAACGCCGGGTGATGATCAATACGATCGGCCCCTTCTGGGATGCGAACGAAGTCTGGCTGCTGACAGGCGGCGGGGCGATTTTCGCCGCTTTTCCGAATTGGTACGCGACGATGTTCAGCGGATATTACATCCCGTTCGTCTTTGTACTGCTTGCTTTGATCGGGCGCGGCGTCGCTTTTGAGTTCAGGGGAAAAGTGGAAACGGCCAAATGGACGAAGGCGTGGGACTGGGTCGTGTTTTTCGGAAGTCTTTTGCCCCCGTTTTTGTTTGGCGTGCTGTTTACCAGCATTCTGCGCGGCATGCCGATCGATGCCGAGATGAACCTGCATGCCGGCTTTGCAGATTATGTGAATGTCTATTCGGTCACCGGCGGCGTCACCGTTACGCTTCTGTGCCTGCTGCACGGCCTGATCTTTATTACCCTCAGGACGGAGGATGACTTGCGGGACCGTGCAAGACGGCTTGCCGGAAAGGTCGTGTTCGCCGTTTTGGCTGCACTTGCTGCATTTGTTGCGCTGTCCGTCTTTGAAACCGATCTGTTCACAGGCCGGGGCTATGTGACGATTCCGCTTGCTGCTTTGATCGTCGTCTGCTATGTGCTGTCCATCGTATTTATGAAGCGAAAACGCGACGGCTGGACGTTTGCCATGACTGGAGCGGGAATCGCACTGACGGTCGGCACGATATTTACGGCGCTGTTTCCGCGCGTCATGATCAGTTCGGTCAAAAGCGCGTACGATTTGACGATCTACAATGCTTCATCAGGCGCTTATTCTTTAAAGGTCATGACGATCGTCGCGCTCACGCTGCTTCCATTTGTTCTCGGCTATCAAATCTGGAGCTACTACGTTTTCCGGAAACGCATCAGCAGTAAGGAGCCTATGATTTATTAATGGGAAAAGACCTCTTTCAATATAAAGGAATCAAACGAATTCTTGCGGTCCTGACCGCTTTGACCTTGTTGCAGGGCGCCGCCATCATCCTGCAGGCAGAATGGCTTGCAGAGGCGGTGACCCGCCTTTTTAACGGTGAACGAATCAGCGCGCTGTATTCGGTGATGATCCTCTTTCTTGCGGCGTTTCTTTTTCGCCATGCCGTCACGCTCGTGAAGCAGCGGGCGGTTTATCAGTACGCAGCAAAGACCGGGGCCGATATGCGAAAGAGCTTTCTTGAAAAGCTATTTCAATCAGGGCCGCGTCTGGCGAGACAGGAAGGCACAGGACACGTTGTTACGCTTGCGATGGAAGGCATCGCCCAGTTTCGCCGCTACCTGGAGCTGTTTTTGCCGAAGATGGTCAGCATGGCCGTTATCCCGGCGGCGATCGTCTGTTACGTCTTTTTCAAAGACAAATCGTCTGCGGTCATTTTAATGGTGACTATGCCGATTTTGATTGCGTTTATGATCCTGCTCGGATATGCCGCGAAAAGAAAAGCGGACAGGCAGTGGAAAAGCTATGAGATGCTTTCCAACCATTTTACGGATTCGCTCCGCGGTTTGGAAACATTGAAGTTTTTAGGCTTAAGCCGGTCCCATGAGAAAAATATTTTCAAGGTGAGCGAAAGATACCGAAAGGCAACGATGAGCACGCTTAGAATTGCTTTTTTGTCATCGTTCGCCCTTGATTTTTTTACGATGCTGTCTGTTGCCACCGTAGCCGTTTTTCTCGGGCTCGGACTTGTAGACGGTCATATTACGCTCGGCCCTGCCCTTACGGTATTAATCCTTGCGCCCGAATTTTTTCTGCCCGTTCGCGAGGTCGGCAATGACTACCATGCGACATTGAACGGACAGGAAGCGGGAAAGGCGATAAGGAGCATTTTGGATGCCCCCGGTTTTCAAAAAGAAGAGCTTCTTCTGCTCAGTTCTTGGTCAGATGAAGACCAGATTGCATTAAAAAACGTTTCCGTACGTCATGAACATGGGGGACAAGCTTCTTTAAGCGATATCTCGCTATCCTTTAAAGGGAAGAAAAAAATCGGGATCATCGGGGAAAGCGGTGCAGGGAAATCGACGCTTATCGATGTGCTCGGCGGTTTTCTTGATACGTCCGGCGGAGCGATCGAAATCGGGGGAACGCAAAGAACGCATCTCCAGGCGGAAAGCTGGCAGCGGCAGCTTGTCTATATTCCGCAGCATCCGTACATTTTTCCAGATACGCTCAGCGCCAATATCCGTTTTTACCATCCCGAAGCTTCAATTGAAGAAGTGGAACGGGCGGCAAAGGCTGCCGGCCTGATTGAGCTGATTGGCGAGCTACCGTCGGGTCTTGAAGAACGGATCGGCGAAGGCGGCAGGACGCTGAGCGGCGGACAGGCGCAGCGGACGGCGGTCGCCCGGGCTTTTCTCGGAAACCGTCCGATCCTTCTGTTGGATGAACCGACCGCACACCTCGATATTGAAACGGAATACGAAATGAAAGAAACGATGCTGAAGCTGTTTGAGGACAAGCTTGTCTTTATCGCAACCCACCGTTTGCACTGGATGCTGGACATGGATGAAATTATCGTGCTGAAGGATGGGAAAGTGGCGGAAACCGGAACCCATCAGGAACTGATCGAAAAACGCGGCGTTTACTATGATCTGGTGAAAGCGCAGGCGTTTGGAGGTGCATCATGAAGAAGGAACAGTGGATCCTGCCGTATGTGAAGAAAAATAAAAAGCTGTTTTTCATTGTGATTTTGCTTGGCGGAGTGACGGTATGTTCCGCCGCTTTTCTTATGTATACATCCGGCTACTTGATTTCAAAGGCGGCGACGCGCCCGGAAAACGTGTTGATGATTTACGTGCCGATCGTAGCTGTCCGCACCTTTGGCATTTTGCGTGCTGTGGCCCGGTATGTTGAACGGCTGACAGGCCACCACATCATTTTGAAAATCCTGTCCGATATGCGCGTCAGATTGTATAGGATGCTCGAACCGCAGGCTCTGAGGCTGCGTTCGCGCTTTCGTACCGGCGATATGCTCGGCATTTTGGCCGATGATATCGAACACCTGCAGGATATGTATTTAAAAACGGTGTTTCCCGGAGTATCGGCATTGCTTTTGTATACCGTATTCATTGCTGTTCTCGGCAGTTTTTCGTGGCCGTTCGCCGGACTGATCGCGATCTATGCCGCGGTTCTCGTTTTTCTCGTTCCTCTTGTGTCCCTGCTTGTGACAAGGGCGGGAAACATCACGTTAAAAAGGGGGCGCAGCCGCCTTTACCGCCGGCTGACCGATGCTGTTATGGGGGCGAGCGACTGGATTTTCAGCGGCCGGCAAAACGACTTTATCCGCGCTTACGAAGAAGCCGAAGAGCAAATGCTCCGCATCGAAAACAAACGCCAGCGTTTCACCCGTTGGAGGGATTTCTTCGTGCAGTGTCTTGCGGCGGGACTTGTGCTGTTGATGCTGGGCTGGACCGGCGGACAAAGCGCGGAAGGCGCATTGCCCCATACGTTTATTGCCGCATTTGTCCTTGTTGTGTTTCCGCTGACTGAAGCGTTCTTTCCGCTTTCCGACGCTGCGGGGGCGATTCCTGAATACGAGGATTCGCTGAATCGCATGGACAGTCTCCAGCCGGAACAGGAGAAAGGAAATGACGTTCCCCGGGAAAGTGCCGAAGCGGTCGGGTTGCATGACGTCACCCTTCGCTTTGAGAATGTTTCGTTTTCATATGAACACGGGCAGCCGGTATTAAAAGGCGTCTCTTTTACCTTAAAGCAGGGAGAAAAAATTGCGCTTCTCGGGCGAAGCGGTGCCGGCAAATCGACGATCATGGCCATGATCGAGGGGGCGCTTGCCCCAACGGCGGGCCGGGTCATGTTTAACGGAATCGCTGCAGAGGCGCTTGAACATGATATTTCCCGGGTTGTCGGCGTTTTGAATCAAAAGCCGCACCTGTTTGATACGACGATCTTAAATAATATTCGGCTCGGAAATCCCGAGGCGAGCGATGAAGAAGTGTATTGGGCGGCCCGGCAGGTAAAGCTTCATGATTTGATTGAATCGCTCCCTGACGGATATCATACGTCTGTACAGGAAACGGGGAGCCGCTTTTCGGGAGGAGAACGCCAGCGAATCGCATTGGCACGCATTCTTTTGCAGGGCGCACCCGTCATCGTTTTGGATGAGCCGACCGTCGGGCTTGACCCCATCACGGAAAGGGAGCTGCTTTTGACGATGTTTGATGCGCTTAAGGGGAAGACCGTTCTTTGGATCACCCACCATTTGGCGGGAGCTGAAGCCGCTGACCGGATTCTTTTCCTTGAAAATGGAACGATTGAAATGGAAGGAAGCCATAAAGAATTATTGCAAGAAAACCCCCGTTATCGGCGGTTATATCAATTGGATGCACCGGCATTCAGAATGTAATAGAGGCAGCTTCATTTGTGAAGCTGTCTTTTCTTTTTAGCAATATTTAAGATGCGGGTTAACTGGGATTAAGCTGGGGTTGCTACAATAAATTGACATTAAAGGCGAGGAGAGAGAACAATTGAATATTCAGCCCCTGCAAAGTAACAGAATCATTTGGTTGGATCAAGCGAGGGGAATTGCGCTGTTTGGCATTCTGCTTGCAAATATGCTTTTGTTTCAATACGGAATGTGGGACGATTTATCGTTTAAACCGATGGCTTCATATGATCATTGGGCATATGAGTGGACCAGGATTTTTGCCGTCAGCAGCTTCATGCCGCTGTTTGCCTTTTTATTTGGATACGGCATGGTGTTAATGATGGACAGGTTTGATGAGAAAGGGATCGTAAAATACCGCCGTGTATTCTTCCGGCGCTTTCTCGTGCTGGCTGTTTTCGGCTTTTTGCACGGCTGCTTGATTTGGGAGGGGGACATTTTGTTAAGCTACGGAATGATCGGAATGGGACTGCTGTTTCTGTTTATCAACCGGAAACCGAAAACGATTCTGATTTGGGCGGTCAGTTTATTTGCGGTTTATATATTGATCTGTTTTGGAAGCGGGGGAGTGGAGCCAAGTCCCGAGCTGACGGAATTCAACGAGCGAACGGCTGAGGTGATGCAAAGCGGCAGCTATTGGGATATCGTTTCCCATCGGGCAAATGCGGAGGTTCCGTTATTTGACTTTGACGATTCGGCGCCGGAGGGACTATCCGTGATGCTCATCGTTTTGATCGCACCTGTTTTTACCCTTTCACCATTTCTTTTCGGCTTATATGCGGCGAAGAAGAAGTGGCTTCATCAGCCGCGTCTCTATGAAAAGAGAATCCGGAAGGTATTCTTTGTGACGCTCGCAATCGGCCTTCCTTTTAAAGCGCTGCCGATTGTTTGGAAAGATCCGTTCGTATATATGCTAAGCGAAGGCATAGGACCGCTGGCGCTGACATTTTGTTATTTGACGGGGATCATCCTATTGGCGCAGACGAAACAGGGACAGCGCCTGCTAAAACCTTTCGGGGCCGTCGGCAGGCTGTCTTTTACGAATTATCTCATGCAAAGCATCATCATGACGTTCATTTTTTACGGCTATGGACTCGGGTTGTACGGCAGGCTCGGCGTATTGGCCGGAATCGGAATTGCCGTCTTGTTTTTTCTATGTCAGATGGCAGCCAGCATGTGGTGGATCAAGCGTTTCCGCATGGGGCCGTTTGAGTGGCTGTGGCGGCTGGGAACATATTTAAAAGCGCCTGATTTTTTCAAGAAGAACATGACAGAGGGTGGCCGTTCCGTGGCAAAATAGGGATATAGCTTAAATAAACGTTTGTTTAAAAAGGATGTGAATCAGATGTCTCAAGAAGAGCTGCCGACTTGGACTAAAGAGCATGTCAAAGCTTCGCTGCCGCAGAGGGATGATGACAGCCATAAAGGAACATACGGCACAGGGTTATTGCTTGCCGGAACCGGTGATATGCCGGGTGCTGCACTGCTTGCCGGATACGGAGCCATGCGGAGCGGCATCGGAAAGCTTGTGATCGGTACACCCGGAAGTGCCGTGCCATTAATCGTTCCCGTTCTGCCTGAAGCAACCTATTGGCGGGATGGCCTGGAAAAGGCGGCCCGCGGCGAAATCGAAGCACATTATCGGGCGATTGCAATCGGACCGGGACTTCTACCTTCGCAAACGACAGAATTGGCAGTACAGAAGGTCCTGGAGGAAAAATGCCCGGTTGTGCTTGATGCCGGCGCTTTATACATTCGGGTTTATCCGGATCGTCAAGCAGCGACGATTTTGACGCCCCATCCAGGCGAATTTTCAAGAATCACCGGATTGTCAATTCAAGACGTGCAAAAACGGCGCGCTTCTCTGGCTAAAGAATGGGCGGAAAAGCTCGGCGCGACGATCGTTTTGAAAGGAAATGAAACGGTGATCGCTTTTCCCGACGGTGAGTGCTGGAAAAATCCTACCGGCAACAGTTCTTTGGCAAAGGGGGGAACGGGTGATACATTAACCGGAATGCTCCTCGGCATGCTGTGCTGTCATGAAAACGAGAAAGAAGCGGTGCTGAACGCTGTCCACCTGCACGGCGCCTGTGCTGACAGATGGATAAAGACCCGTTCGCCGCATACGCTGCTTGCCCATGAGCTGTCGCGCCTGCTGCCTGATGTGTGGAAGGAGTATGAGGCATAAAAGTAGGAAACGTCCGGGAGCTCCCGGACGTTTCCTCTTGAAATTAAGGATTGACTTTGCCGACGCCGGCATTTTGCGTGACGATCGATTTGACATTGTCTACCCCGTCGAGCGAATAGCTGTAAGGCGGCTTATAGGATGTTGTTGAAGTAGTCGGCATGCTGCCTGTGGAATTAACAAATTTATTATTGGACACGTCCCAATAGCCGGGCTTGTCGCTGTACCAGGAGACGATTGGATCTTTGGCGTTTTCAAACAGGTTGCTTTCAATTTTGAGGAGGGCGCCCATTCTTGAGTTGATGCCGCTTTCGATGATGTTGCTGTAATAGTTGTTGTAAATGTGTCCTTCTCCGAACCGGAAGGCAGGGACGCGGGAATTCAGGTTGTTAAACCAATTGTGGTGGAATGTAATCGTCCGGTTGCTATTATCGCTGTCAGAGTTCCCCATGAGCATCGATTTCCATGCATCATGGACATAGTTCCACGAAAAGGTGATGTATTGGGCGTCTTTTTTGACATCGAATAATCCGTCATAGTAATCTTTATCAACATTCAGGCTGTGGTACAGCTCATTGTGGTCGACCCAAACATTTTTGGACGGACCTTCAATGCTGATTGCATCTTTGTCTCCTTTAGCGACTTCATGAATTTTTAAGTTGCGGATAATGACGTTGTTTGCCCGCCACACTTTAATGCCGATCCCCTTTAATTCCCCCTTTGTTCCGGAGCCGACGATCGACACATCTGATACATCTTTTATGTCAATTTTTGATGCGGATGTATTTGAGGTTGTAATTGTGCCATTGACATAAATTTTTAATGGCGTATTTGGGCTTTTATTTTTTAATGCTGCGAGCAGCTGGTCCCCCGTTGTCACAGTAACCGTCTGGCCGCCTTCTCCCCCGGTTGTTCCTCCGTTTAAAGAAGCGAAGCCCTTTAAGCTGAAATCCGCCAGCGGACTGACCTTTGATGCGGTTGCTGACGCCGCTTCCGCAGATAAAGCCCCCGTAATTCCAAGGATAAAAATGAACATGACGCTTATGATTTTTTTCATTGTTCTCCTCCTCTTTTTATTGATGTCACAAGTATTGGTAAGCGTTTTCATAAAGCTAAGTCGGATGATGATGAAAAACCATGGCGACCCCTCCCTTTTACTGGAATTGGAAAGATCATAGCACAATAGACTGAATAATCTGAATAATCATCATATGAGTTGGGTGCAAGTATAAGCTGATGATTATGATAAATGGCACAGATATGATGCAATGCGCATATCGCGATCGGCTTTTCGGGGGAGGGGATGTTGCATTTTTTTGCAGACAAACGAATTTTCGGGGCATTTCGTCCAAAAAAATAAGGGAAGGCTTTTTAGCCTGTCCCTTCAAAACATAGCCCGCTTATTCATTTTTAACTTCATCCCGCACTTGCACATGATACTGTGCTTTAAATATTTAATCTTTGACCGGCATTTTGGACATAAATGATGAGTCATTATTTATCCTGCAGTTTGCGGAGGACGACGCCTGCAAGTACGTCGATGAACCGCGGATCAGCGTTCGGCATGGGCGGGCGGTAATAATCGGCGCCAAGCTCGTCGGTTACCGTTTTGCATTCAAAGTCATTGTCATAAAGAACTTCCAAGTGGTCAGACACAAATCCGACCGGTGCATAAATGAATGATCGGAAGCCTTCCTGATAAAGTTCCCTTGTTAAGTCTTGGACGTCCGGACCAAGCCAAGGATCCGGCGTATTGCCTTCACTTTGCCAGCCGACAGCGATCTGATCGAATGACAGGCGCTCTGCGATCAATGCCGCCGTTTCTGCGAGCTGCTCGGGATAAGGATCGCCATGCTCCAGAATCTTTTCAGGCAAACTGTGGGCAGAACAAATCACAATCGTTTTTTGTAAATCGTCTTTCGGCATTTGCTTTAAAATCGCGCCGATTTCTTCTGACCAGTAGCTGATAAAGCCTTCCTCCTGGTACCATTCATGAATGGAAGTAATCCGGGGGCCGCCGATCGCCTGTGCGGCTTTTTCGGCGCGTCGGTTGTAGACTTCTGTGCTAAAGGTAGAGTAGTGGGGGGCTAAGACGATGGAAACGGCTTCTTCGATCTGATCCTGTTTCATTTGTTCTACCGCATCTTCGATAAATGGAGAGATGTGTTTTAAGCCGAGATACATGATGAATTCAACATCATCCTGACGGGCATTTAAAGCCTCTTCGAGTTTTTTCGCCTGAACCGATGTGATCTCCGCAAGCGGGGAGATTCCGCCGATATGCTGATAGCGTTTTTTTAAGTCGTCAATCATGTCTTCGCTCGGTCTGTTTCCATGCCTGATATGCGTATAATACGGAATGATGTCTTCTTCCTTGTATGGTGTGCCGTAAGCCATCACCAATAAGCCGATTTTTTTTCTTTCCATGTTTTTCACCTCTGCTGCTGATCTTGACATGTTGTACAAATTCCGTAAATCCCTAAATGGTGTCTGTTAATTTTATAATTCGTTAATTGTGCAGCTGCGTGTTCCACCTCTTTAAGCGGGGGATATTCAAGATCAACGATTTTTCCGCACGAATGACAGATGACATGATAATGGTGCGGTTTAAAAAGTTCATACTTGCTTTTTCCGTCTCCATACGGAAGTTCCTTTACAATTCCGATCCTTACGAACAGTTTCAGATTGCCGTAAATCGTCGGCAGGTTCATGAATGGCAGCTCCCGGTGAATATCCTCCGCTGAAGGGTGGTCATTTATCGAAATCATCGTTTTTAAAATCAACACTCTTTGAGCTGTCACGCGCAAGCCGTGCTTTTTTAACAGTGCGATCACTTTTTCCTCTTCCACATCTACATCCCCTGCCTTTCCGGATTAAGTACAGGCATCCGCGTGAAACGAATGCCTGTACTTGAGAAAATGAGAATAAAGTTGAGAATGAGCGTTTCTTTACACTTCTTGCGGAACAGGCAAGCCTAGTCCTTTTGCGACCCGTGTGCCATACTCCGGATCGGCTTTATAAAAATGCTGAATTTGCCGCAGCTTGATTTCATCTTTTGTCACTTGTTCCATAGAGCCGACGATGTTGCTGATCAGGCGTGAGCGCTCGTCTTCGCTTAAAAGGCGGTACAGATCGCCTGCTTGCGTATAGTGATCATTGTGGTCATAGGCAACGCTGTCCGCTGACCCTGATACAGGATATGCCGTTGTTTTGTTTTCCGGTGTTTCCGCCGGTCCTCCGAAGCTGTTTGGCTCATAGTAGACGGAGCCGCCGCCGTTATTGTCAAAGCGCATTTGTCCGTCGCGCTGATAGTTGCGCACCTCGTTTTTCGGACGGTTGATCGGCAGGCTGTTATGGTTTGCCCCGACACGGTAGCGATGGGCATCGGCATATGCGAACAGGCGTCCCTGAAGCATTTTGTCAGGCGATGGTTCGATGCCTGGCACGAGCGTTCCCGGTGAGAATGTCGCCTGTTCGACTTCAGCGAAATAGTTTTCCGGATTCCGGTTTAATACCATTCGGCCCACTTCAATCAAAGGATAATCTTTTTGAGACCATACTTTTGTGACGTCAAACGGGTCGAAACGGTACGTATCGGCATCCTCCAGAGGCATGATTTGTACGTATAGCTTCCATGCCGGGAAATCGCCTTTTTCGATCGCTTCATATAGATCTTGAGTGTGATAATCCGGATTCTCGCCTGCAATCTTGGCGGCCACTTCTTCCGTCAGGTTTTTAATGCCCTGCTCTGTTTTAAAGTGGTATTTAATCCATACGCCCTCACCTTCGGCATTCACCCATTTGAATGTGTGGCTTCCGAAACCGTGCATGTGGCGGTATGTCGCCGGAATTCCGCGGTCAGACATGAGGATCGTCACCTGATGCAAAGATTCAGGGGATAAAGACCAGAAATCCCACACGGCGTCGGGGTTTTTCAAGTGTGTAACAGGATGGCGCTTTTGCGTATGAATGAAATCAGGGAATTTAATCGCATCGCGAATGAAGAATACCGGCGTGTTGTTTCCGACTAGATCGTAGTTACCGTCCTCGGTGTAAAATTTGACGGCAAATCCGCGCGGATCACGCACGGAGTCCGCTGAGCCGCTTTCACCCGCAACGGTGGAAAAACGAATGAATAGAGGTGTGCGTTTTCCTACTTCCGATAAAAATTTTGCTTTTGTATATTTCGAAACATCGTTCGTTACTTCAAAATAACCGTGCGCACCGGCGCCTTTTGCGTGTACAACCCGCTCAGGGACGCGCTCTCTGTTGAAATGGGCGAGCTTTTCAAGAAGGTGGACGTCTTGAATGAGCGTCGGTCCCCGGGAACCCGCCGTCATTGAGTTTTGATTGTCGCCAACCGGAGCTCCCCAGCTGGTTGTCAGGCTGTTTTTGTTTGTCGTCATAAAAGGATCACCTCGCGTAAAATTTGTTTACAAAAATAATGATAACATTTCTCAAGAAAAAAACAATATTTATTTATAATTATTATAAACAAAAAATTAGACTATTTTTCAAAATGTTATGGTCTTGCCTTTAGGAAGTATACTTCTTTTTGTTTGGGACAAATTAAATATTATTTCCAAATAAAGGAGTGTAGGTATGGATCAACCATCACATCAGCAAAAGTCGGATATGGAAGCGGAAGATACGTTAACCAATCGGCAAGGGCATCCGATAACAAACAACCAGAATATCAGAACGGTAGGCAACAGAGGCCCTTCAACATTGGAAAACTACGATTTTTTAGAAAAGATCAGCCATTTTGACAGGGAAAGGATTCCTGAAAGGGTCGTTCATGCCAGGGGAGCGGGCGCCCATGGATATTTTGAAGCGTACGGCACGGCCGGCAACGAGCCGGTTTCAAAATATACGAGGGCAAAGCTCTTTCAGGAAAAAGGGAAGAAAACACCCGTATTTGTCCGTTTTTCAACGGTCACGCACGGCATCTCCTCACCGGAAACGCTTCGCGATCCGCGCGGCTTTGCCGTTAAATTTTATACGGAAGACGGAAACTGGGATCTCGTGGGAAACAATCTGAAGATCTTCTTTATCCGCGATGCCGTGAAATTTCCCGATTTAATCCATGCATTCAAGCCTGATCCCGTTACAAATGTTCAGGACGGGGAAAGGATCTTCGATTTTATCTCCAATACGTCTGAAGCCATGCATATGATCACCTTTCTGTTTTCGCCTTGGGGCATTCCGGCAAACTACAGGCAAATGCAGGGGTCAGGCGTTAATACTTACAAGTGGGTCAATAAAGACGGTGAAGCGGTTCTTGTGAAATATCACTAGGAGCCGAAGCAAGGCATTAAAAATTTGACCCAAAAAGAAGCGGGAGAGATTCAGGCGAAAAACTTCAATCACGCGACACAGGATTTGTATGAAGCGATTGAGCGGGGGGACTATCCGGAGTGGGAGCTGTTCGTCCAGATCATGAGTGATGATGAACACCCGGAGCTCGACTTTGACTCGCTTGATGATACAAAGCTGTGGCCCGAGGATCAATTTCCGTGGCTTCCTGTCGGCAAAATGGTGCTGAATAAAAATCCGGAAGACTATTTTACAGAAGTCGAACAGGCCGCATTTGGAACAGGGGTGCTTGTGGACGGGCTCGATTTTTCGGATGACAAAATGCTCCAAGGAAGAACGTTTTCCTATTCGGATACGCAGCGCTACAGAGTCGGGGCCAATTATCTGCAGCTGCCGATCAATGCTCCGAAAAAAAGGGTTGCCACCAATCAGAGGGGAGGACAGATGCAATACAAAGTCGACTTGGGGGAAAAACAAAGCCCGCATATCAACTATGAGCCTTCCACGATCAACGGGTTAAAAGAAGCAAAGCAAGACGGCAAGGAATATACGCCGCATGTAGAAGGGAAGCTTGTCCGCGAAAGCATTGACAGGCAAAACAATTTCAAGCAGGCGGGGGAGACTTACAGGAAGTTCGATGATTGGGAAAAAGACGAGCTCATTATGAACCTGGTCAATACTCTTCTTCCATGCGACCAAAGAATCCAGACGAAAATGATCGAGATGCTGAAGCAATGCGACGAGGAATATGGAAGAAGAGTTGAGGAGGGGCTAAAGAACGCCACAAGCCAAAATACATCCAGCAGGGAGCCGATAGGAGCCGAAGGCGCTGAAGACGCGCCGAAACAAGCGGAAGAAAAAGGACATTCCCAGGACCCTTATTAGAGCGGGCAAAGCGAAGATCAACGCCGCAGGATCATCGCTTTTTAAAATTCAAAAAAATTACAAATGTTAACAAAGAATTATATGGTAATATTACACATTAAATGGAAAATAAATTGACAGGGAGGAGTAATGATGTTCAAAAAATTAGCGGTTGGGATTTTAATGGCCGGAATGCTGCTTTCCGGCGCAGTCGGAGCATCAGCAGCGGAACACGGAAAAACAGCTTCCCATGGTATGATTCATCCCTTGAGCACGGCATATACAGATGTAAAGGTTACAGGCAAAACAGTCTACTTTTATATTAAAGGTTTGGAAAATCCATTTAATCTGACATATTATGATAGAGTCGCATGGACAAGCACTAATGAAGAACCCGATACAGTGACGGACAACATTTTGTCTGTGAAAATCCCGTTGAAAACAGGAAGCAGGTATGAGGCGAAATCAAATGAACGGCTTGAGCTGATCAGGGATAAAATCGAGTCGGGCGGCACCGTTTACGGATGGGCAAAAGCGCAGGACGGCTATTGGTATCCTGCCGGCTCCGCGAAAATTTCCTATTGAGCATAGCAAAAAGCAGGCTTCATCCCCGCCTGCTTTTTGTCTTGCCGAATGGTCTTGAAACAACCGCCACTACAGCCGCTGCAAATGACAAAACCCCCGCAAACCAAAACACCTCGCCAAGTCCCAATTGTTCCGCCACTTTCCCTGCAGCGATCGGACCGAGAAAAAAGCCGATCGCATAAAAAGACTGGTAAAAGCCCATGACTGACATTTTCAGCTTCTGCGAACCGATTTGGACAATGCTTGAGAGCAGGAGAGGAAAGATAAGTCCCAATGTCAGCCCGATGACAGCGTGAATCAGGCAGACGGATAAGAGCGTTTTCGCAAACGGCAGTACACAAAGGAAAAGTCCGGTAATCACATAACAAATCAAGATGACGGAGCTGACTGATTTGATGCTGTAAAATATGCACCATACAGAAGCGGCAGCTTGGGGAATGAAAAAGGCGCACATCACCCACAGCAGCTGTTTCTCATCAATGCCGATCGTCTCCGTGTAGATCGGCGTAAATCCGAAAACGGTCATAAATAAGACGGCATGGGCCAAAAATGACAGCAGTGTAATCGTTTTGAGCCGCGGGAGACGCCACGTTTGTTTCACATAATCGGAAACGGGCATCCTTCCGACAGGTTCGCGCGTTCCGTTGTCTTTAATATAAAATGACAGCACAAGCCCGATCAATGAGAAGACGGCGCCGATCCAAAACGGAAACATCCAGCCGAACAAATGAACGAGGTACCCGCTGACAGCCATGCTGACGAACTGCGGAAGCACCGTTAAAAACTGCAAAATGCCCATCGCTTTCGATGAGTGTTCCTTCGGAAAATACTGTGAGTATAAAACCGTAGCCATGACCCACATCGCGGCCGTAATCCCGGCAAGCAGCCGGGCGGTGATCACCATAACGAACGAATCGGACAACAGAAATATCAAACTGCTCAAAAGAGCAGCTGCAAAGCCGGTGACAAACAGATGTTTCCTCAGCGGAGAGAGCACATCAGACAAAATCCCGAATGGAAAACGCAGCAATATCTGCGTGATGCCGTAGCTTCCCAAAATGATCCCAATCGCCGAGTAGGAAAAACCGATGCTGTCAAGATACAGCCCGAAAACGGGGACGTAGATATATGTAGCAAACCAAAAACAAAAGACAGCGCCCCAAAACATCGCATGATCTTTTTTTGCGATTCGTTTTTCTTCAAAAATAAGCTTTTCTTGCAACTCCATCCCGCTTTCTCCCCCTTTAGCTTCAAGTACACCATAATTGGCGAACGGAAAACAAGGTCATTTTTTATTTTAGAATGGAATTGAACGGTTTGCCGACAGATGTCGTCTAATATATGGAGACAAAGGAAAGGGGGATTGTCATTTTAGTGGATCAGACAGATGAAAAAGAACTTGTCATGCAAGCAAAAAATGGAGAAGATGACGCCTTTTCAACACTATTTCGGCTGCATTACCCCTTTTTATATCAATATGTGCTCAAATCAACGCTCCATCCCGATCTGACAGAGGATTTGGTTCAAGAAACGATGCTCAAAGCATATATCAGCCTTCAGCAATTCCAGGGAAGCGCAAAATTTTCAACATGGCTGATTTCGATTGCTTCCCGTCTCATTATCGATCACCAGCGTCGGAAAAAACGGGAATACCGCAGGACGCAGGCAGCCAGGGAGGATGCCTTGCGGAAGATGAAATGGGAATCATCCCTCCGCGGACATGAGTGGAACGACTATTTGGAGATGTTTGCTGCGCTTGAGCCGGAATTCAGAATGCCGATCTTATTAAGGCATTATTACGGGTTCACATACCCCGAAGTGGCAAAGATGCTGAAAATAAAAGAGGGTACTGTCAAATCCCGCGTTCATCATGGCTTAAAGAAAATTCGAAAGGAGTGGGACCGGTGAATGAACGAGAGGAAAAAGAGACGATTTCACATTTGAAGCAGGAGCTGAAAAAAATCGATGCCGCCTTTGAACCTGCCCCTCTCCATCAATTTGAGCTGAACCGGCAGTTAGCCAGGTTTAAACAAGAGCGGAAACGGGCGATGCAGAAGGAATTGCTTTGCTTTATGGTTTCGGCATTTGTGATTTTGTCCTTATATATCACGATTTCGATTCAAGTGCCTGTCTTGTTTTTGACGGTGCAGGGAGCCGCGCTTATACTCCTTCCGGCCCTTGTCATGTTTGAAAAAAAGCGGCGCCGGACGGCGGACGGGGAGGTTGAAATAGATGAACCTTGATATGACTCAAGAAAAATTGACGATTTTGCTGTTGATTTCTCCGCTTTTATTAGTGCAAAGCATTCTCCTTTTTCTTGATGCAAAGAAAAAGGGAAGCAATGCGTGGTTTTGGGGGATTTGGGGGCTCATTCAAACTCCGATGCCTGTATTATTCTACTACTTATTTGTCGTCAGACCCTATCATAAAAAAAGGGGGATGTCGTAATGGCCGCATCTGAAATACCTTGGGCGCTGATTGCCCCGTTAATCGTGTTATATCTTATCCTTGTCATTTCCGCACTGGTGAACTGCTCCAAACAGGAGGAATTAAACGGTCCCAAGTGGCTATGGCTCTTGATTATTGCCGGCATCAGTTTTATTGGGCCAATTTCGTACTTTGTTATCGGTAAAAGGAGGCACATGTGATGCTGTCCGTGAAAGGATTAACAAAAGTTTATCAGCAGCATAAAGCTGTAGATCATCTAAGTTTTGATATTAGGCACCATCAATCTGTTGCACTTCTTGGACCTAACGGAGCCGGAAAAACAACAACGCTGCAAATGCTGTCAGGCCTTTTAACGCCGACTTCAGGGCAGATTCAATTTTTAGGCCGAAAAACCGTAACCCGGAGCCGCATTGGCTATCTTCCTCAGCACCCTGCATTTTTTTCATGGATGACGGCGGAAGAATATTTGCGGTTTGCCGGGAGGCTTTCCGATTTGAGTCGCCGCGATGTTCAAGAGAAAAGCAGGGAAGTATTGCGCTATGTCGGTTTGGAGAAGTGCGGCGACCGGAAAATCGCGGGATTTTCAGGAGGGATGAAACAAAGGCTCGGACTGGCACAGGCTCTGATCCATGAGCCGGAGCTGCTGATTCTGGATGAGCCCGTTTCCGCGTTGGACCCATCGGGAAGACGTGAAGTGCTCGATTTGATGAAGGATTTAAAAAAACGGATGACGATTTTATTTTCTACTCATGTCCTTCATGATGCGGAGCAGGTATGTGATGAGATTATCATGCTTAAAAATGGAACGGCAAGGTGGACAGGACCGCTTTCAGAGTTAAAGACGAAGCATCAAACGCCGTCTTTTATACTAAAAGCCGAGGAAAGCCTTGAAGGGTGGCTCGAAGAACTCCCTTATGTCACAGGGCTCACCCTTGATCAGCCGTCAAAAGCCGAATTTCATTTATCCGATCGGGCATACGTCCGCGAATTATTAGCGGAATGTCTGAGAAGAAACGTGTCGGTCCTCCATTTTGAACAAAAAACACAGTCTTTGGAAGAGATTTATATGAAGGTGATGGGGCTATGAATTCATTTTATATTTTATTTCAGAAAGAGTGGAAAGAGAGCTGGAAGGACGGAAAGTTATTGTGGCTGCCTGTCGTCCTCATATTGATCGGCCTTATGCAGCCGATCAGCCTGTATTATATGCCTGAAATCATTGATATGGCCGGAAACCTGCCGGAAGGGGCAGTCATCAACATTCCAAAGCCCAGCGGTGAAGAGGTTTTGGCCAGTACGCTATCCCAATTTGGGACGGTCGGCACTGCCATCTTCGTATTCAGTGTGATGGGAAGCATTGTGAATGAACGGAACCAGGGCTCGCTTTCACTGATTATGGCGAGGCCGGTGAGCCCGCTTCACTATGTAGGGAGCAAGTGGCTTGCCCACGTCATCCTCGCTTTGGTGTCTTTTGTCGCAAGCTATAGTCTCGTCTTCTACTATACAAATCTTTTATTTACCCCGGTTGCCTTTGCCAGGTTTTTGTTTAGCTTATTGGTTTACGGCATCTGGATTGTGTTTGTGATGACCATTACGCTGTTTTTCAGCGCTTTGTTTCGCCATATTGGAGGTATTGCCGGGGCAAGCATCGGTATGATTGCAGCTGTTTCATTTGCGGGGTCGCTGTTTCCGCGTTTTACCGAATGGACGCCTGATAAAGCGCAAAACCAGGCAGTCTATTTTATCAAGAACGGTTCATGGGACGATGCCTTCGGCTTGATGGTGTTTTCTTCAGCCGGATTTGTGATCCTTCTGTTCGCGTGCATCATATTTGTCTTTAAAAGATATGAATCTTACTGATCAACCGGGCGGGCCCGGTTTTTTCATTTGTCAGAAATGTAAAATTAGATATAATACGATGGAAGACTGGGACTTGCTGATCCGGCAGCAACATAAATGATTGAAAGGGTGATCCAATGAATATAGCAAACAACCAGGCCGGTGTTGCCGATCGGGCGAAAGCGCGGCCGAACCGCGTGTGGATTGCCGTGATATTGGGCATTTTATCCGGGATCGGTCCGATTGTGATCGATTTATATTTGCCGGGGCTGCAGATTTACATACGACTGCGTCCATCGTCCAGCTTAGCTTAACATCGTGCTTACTGGGACTGGCAGTCGGACAAATTGTTATCGGCCCTTTCAGTGATGTGCTCGGAAGGAGGCTGCCGCTGCTCGTATCATTGGCCGTTTTTGCCGCGGCATCTTTTTTGTGCGCGTTGAGCTCATCTGTCTGGGTATTGATCGCCATGCGGTTTATTCAAGGTGCGGCTGGAGCGGGCGGCATCGTGATATCCCGTGCGATTGCCCGTGATTTATATTCGGGTACTGAGTTAACGAAATTTTTCTCGCTGCTGATGCTCGTCAACGGGATAGCCCCGATCATCTCACCGGTGGCAGGCGGACAGCTTATGAAAGTGACTTCATGGAGCGGCGTCTTTTTCATTATCGGCGCTTTTGGCATCATCATCATTCTGGCCGTCATCATTGGAATTAAAGAGTCGCTTTCCCCGGAAAAGCGTACGGCAGGCGGTTTCAAAGAGACGTTCGTCTCTTTCGGAAAGCTTTTCGGCCAGCGGGCCTTTATGGGATATGCATTGGCTCAAGGGTTGATCGTAGCCGGGATGTTCGGCTACATATCTGCCTCTCCGTTCGTTTTGCAAAATATTTACGGGCTATCGGCCCAAGCTTTCAGCTTTTGTTTTGCAGTAAACGGCCTTGGCATTATCATCGCTGCCCAGATTACGGGGAGGCTGGCCGGCCGGTTCGGTGAAGCAGCCCTATTGAGATGCGGGCTGTTGATATCATTGACAGCCAGCCTGATCCTGTTCTTGTCCATCGCCTTTCATGCCCCGCTCATGTTTGTTTTGATCCCGCTCTTTATCGTCGTTTCCTGCATTGGAGTCGTGACGACGTCTGGCGGTTCTCTGGCCATGCAAAGCCAAGGGAAGTCAGCCGGGAGCGCATCGGCGCTTTTGGGGCTGCTGCCGTTTATTTTAGGCGCGGCTGCGGCGCCGCTCGTTGGCATCGCCGGAAGCCATACGGCGATGCCGATGGCTGTCGTCATTGTGTGCTGCAATATCAGTGCCGTGATCTGTTTTAAATCGCTGGCCGGACGCGCGGCGCAGGCGTAAAAAACTCCGGAGCGTGAACCTCCGGAGTTTTTTAACATTTTAGCGCGGAGCGATTTCCACCGTCGTTTCCGCATGGCCGTAGTTTCTTCCCCATTTTTGCAATTCCGCGGTGATTCTATGTGTGCCGGCATTCGGAAGCGTTTTTCGGACCATCACCAGCTTAAACTGGGAGGAGCTGAATGCATACACGGGAACTCTGACGGTTTGTCCGTCATTCAGAATCTGGGTATAGTTTAATGTTCTGCCGTTTAGCGAATCCCTTGTGTTCGCATGGAAGCGGTACGGGAAGTTAAATTCGACGTAGCTCGCGCCGACGAACATATTCGGTTTGTAGGTGACTTCAATGTCGGAAGTCGTCCATTCTTTATTACTTTGGGTGGTTTCGACATGAAGGGCCGGTTCGCTCCTGTAAAAAGCGGCATTTGCTTCCTGGGACGGAAGAATAAAAGAAAACAATGCTGCAGATGCTAGCAGGCCAACACGCATTTTTCCAATAAACTTACGTTTAAGCATCGATTAGTCCCTCCTAAACGGCAATTTGGCTTCTTTTCCTGCTCACTTAATCTATCATTATTTACCATACGGGTAAATATTTTTTGAAAAAAGTTCTAAAAACGTTTACATCTATTATTATGTATCAGAAGCAGTATGATCAGGAAGCCGGCTCCCAATGTGAGCCGGCCGGTATACATTTAACGAGGAACGATCTCCAGCGTAGCTTCCGCATGATTGATGTTCTTTCCGTTCTGCTGCAGTTCGGCTGTAATTCTGTGCGTGCCTGCGTTTGGAAGCGTTTTCCGAACCATCACCAGTTTGAATTCAGACGAACTCAATGCATAGACGGGTACTCTGACTGTCTGTCCGTCATTTAAAATTTGCGTGTAGTCAAGGGTTTTACCATTTAGCGTATCTCTTGTGCTTGCATGAAAACGGTACGGGAAGTTGAATTCAACATAGCTTGTACCGACGAATGTATTCGGTTTGTAAGTAATTTCGATATCAGAGGTTGTCCATTCTTTATTGCTGTTAACGGCTTTGACCTCAAGCACCGGTTTCTGAGTCGGGTTATCCGGCAGCGGATTATCAGGTTTCGGATATTGAGGCGGCTGCGGCTTAGGCTTAAATGGAGGCGGACAAAAAATCGGACCTCTGAAATGACTCGTGCTCACTTCCTGTGCATTTGCTTCATTGGTAGGAAGGATAAATGAAAACAGTGCTGCAGAAGTTAATAGACCAATACTGATTTTACTGATGATTTTTCGTTTAAGCATCAACATGTTCCTCCTAAATGGCAATGTGGTTAGAGGACGTCCGGAAAGCAGCAAGAAAAGGCGGCTATACGATCGCGATCAGCTAAATTCCTTTTCTTGTTTAATTAATCTATCACCATTTACCAAACAAGTAAATATTTTTACGTAAATTTCTTGAAAAAATTTAAAATATTCAATGATTGCTGCTAGTTTTCTGTATTTTACACATATAAAAGAGTCGTATAACGAACAAAATGGATAAATATGGATTAGTTATTGTTATTTTTCGATTTTCAGATTAATCTATTAAAAAACTTCCTGAGGGGGATTGAGGATGGAAAACATTCAATTGTTTCTGGCCGGTGATTCAACGGTGTCGTATTATGATGCTTCGGCTGCGCCGAGAGCAGGATGGGGACAGAGAATAGGGGCGTTTTTAAACCAGGGCGTCCTTGTGCACAATGAAGCGGCGTCAGGGAGAAGCTCAAAGAGCTTTATCGAGGAAGGAAGACTCGAACGGATCATGGAGCATATGCGAAACGGCGACTATTTGTTCGTACAGTTCGGCCATAACGATCAAAAGCCTGATGAGCGCCATACTGAGCCGTATGGTTCCTACCAGGCTTATTTGCGCAAATACGTTGAATGCGCCAGGATGAAACAGGCCAATCCGGTGCTGATTACGCCCGTTCAACGACGATCGTTCGATTCGGAAGGAAGGCTCCGCGACACTCACGGCGATTATCCGGATGCCATGAGACAGCTTGCTGCAGAACTTCGTGTTCCGCTCATCGACCTCACATCAAAAAGCGGCCGCCTGCTTCAGACTTTGGGACCCGAATCGTCAAAAAAGCTGTTTTTATGGCTGAAGCCCGGGGAACATCCAAACTACCCGGACGGAGCGGAAGACGATACCCATTTTTGCGAATACGGCGCAGGGGTAATCGCCGGGCTCGTGGCAGAGGGGGCGAAAGAAGCCGGGCTTGCGTTATGAGCTATTTGAGAATGTTATTCAATTATTTTTCGGAATTTTAGCACTTCATTATCTAATCTATGATACGATCTATTTCATAGAGATTTTTTAAAAGGAGTGCACTCTCTCATGATTCGCCGCTTTTTTTCATACTATAAACCTCATAAACGGCTGTTTATCATTGATTTTACAAGCGCGATCATCGTCGCCGCTTTAGAGCTCGCGTTTCCGCTCGTTGTTCAGTGGTTCATCGATACATTGATTCCAGGGGGCGACTGGGCCGAAATCGTCTGGGTCAGCATCGGACTATTATTCATCTATCTGATCAGCACCGGGCTTCAATATATCGTCAATTATCTCGGCCATAAACTGGGAATCAACATCGAGACCGACATGCGCCAGGAGCTGTTTCAGCATGTGCAGCGCCAATCGTTCAAGTATTTTGACAATACGAAGACGGGGCATATTATCAGCCGCATCACCAATGACCTTTTTGATATCGGAGAGCTAGCGCACCACGGGCCGGAGGATCTGTTTATCGCGGTCATGACCTTTTTGGGCGCGTTCTGGATCATGCTGACGATCAATGTGAAGCTGGCGCTTGTCGCCATTTTGTTCGTGCCGCTCTTGATCGTCCTGATCACGTATTCGAATGTTAGAATGAACAAGGCCTGGCGTGAAATGTACGGGGAAATTGCCGATGTTAACGCAAGGGTTGAGGACAGCGTCTCAGGCGTGCGAGTCGTCCAATCATTCACAAATGAACGTTATGAAATTTCGCGTTTTTTGAAAAACAACCAAAAGTTCCGCAAGGCAAAACTGAAAGGCTATAAAACGATGGCCATGACGACCGCCGGGACATTTTTAATGACGCGTTTCATGATTCTTTCCGTCCTCGTGTTCGGTGCGTGGCTCAGTTTTTCAGGAGGCATGACGTACGGCGAATTTGTCGGCTTTGTTCTTTACGTGAATGTCCTGTTTAAGCCGATTGATAAAATCAGCGCGATTTTGGAGCTTTACCCAAAAGGAATGGCCGGTTTCAAACGGTTTACGGAGCTGATTGATACAAAGCCGCTGATTGTCGACCGGAAAGATTCGATTGATGTTCCGGCTTTAGAAGGAAATATCGTCTTCCGAAACGTTACGTTTGGATATGAAGAGCATAAGCCTGTCTTAAACGGGATCGATTTAACGATAAACGCGGGTGAGACGGTAGCGTTTGTGGGGCCGTCGGGCGCGGGAAAAACGACGATCAGCTCGCTGATTCCGCGTTTTTACGACGTTGACGGCGGTTCGATTACGATTGACGGCATTGACATTCGCAAGATGACGAAGCGGTCCCTGCGTTCACAAATCGGCATCGTTCAGCAGGACGTTTTCCTGTTTACGGGGACGCTGCGCGAAAACATTGCATACGGGAAATTGGATGCAACTGATGAAGATATCAGGCGTGCGGCCAAAATGGCTCATTTGGAGGAGCTGATCGAGTCGCTTCCGGACGGTTACGAAACCGAGGTCGGCGAAAGGGGACTGAAGCTTTCAGGCGGCCAAAAGCAGCGGATCGCGATCGCGAGAATGTTTTTGAAAAACCCGCCTATCCTCATTTTGGATGAAGCGACATCCTCCCTTGACACGGAAACGGAACGAATCATTCAAAATGCGTTGACAGAGCTGTCCAAAGACAGGACAACGCTCATCATCGCCCACAGGCTCGCCACCATTAAGAATGCCGACCGGATTGTCGTGGTAACGGAAAACGGTATTGCAGAAGAAGGATCACACGATGAATTGGTTGAAAAGGGAGGAATATTCGCCAGTCTACATCGCGTTCAGTATCAGTCGTGATATGAAAAGGGCAAGCCCGGATGCGGGCTTGCCTCTTTTGCATTGCTGCGGTTAGCTTAAACCGGTCCGGAATATCAGCGGTTTTCTTTACCGATCTCGGGCAGTACGGTTTTTGCGATCGTCTCGTCGAGCTTTTCGTAATCATAGTAATGAATGGCATCGTAAAGTTCTTCACGCGTCTGCAGATCGTTCAGCACGCCTTTTTGCGTGCCTTTTTCGTAAATTTCCGTAAATGTGCGTTCATACGCTTTTGCCGCGGCGCGCAGGGAAGTGACCGGATAGATCACCATGCTGAATCCGAAAGATTGAAATTCTTCGGCCGTAAAATAAGGCGTTTTTCCGAATTCGGTCATATTGGCGAGCAATGGGGCATTGACGGCAGACGCGATTTCTTTGAATTCGGCTTCGCTTGTCAGCGCCTCTGGAAAAATCGCGTCAGCCCCCGCTTCTTTGTATAGAATGGCCCGCCTGATGGCAGCTTCTGTCCCTTCCACCGCTTTTGCATCCGTACGAGCCACGACCACAAGGGAAGGAGCGGTTTCTTTGATTGCTTTAATTTTTGCGATCATGTCTTCTATCGGGATCAGCGTTTTTCCGTTTAAGTGCCCGCATTTTTTGGGAAGCTGCTGATCTTCGATTTGAACGGCCGCGACTCTGCTCTCAACCATTTCGGCCGCTGTACGCGCGGCATTCAGCACCCCGCCGTAGCCTGTGTCTATGTCGACTAAGACGGGCAGGTTGGCGGCTCTGACAAGCTCGCGGGCTTTATCCGCCATTTCTTCCGAATGGATCATGCCGAGATCGGGCATGCCCCGGCTTGCCGTATAAGCGGCGCCTGACAGGTAGAGCGCTTTGAAGCCGACGTTTTTGGCGGTGATGGCTGCCATTCCGTCATGGACGCCGGGGATTTTAAGGATGTCCGGTGATTTGATAAGCCTTCTGAAAGCGTCGGCCAGCTCGCACTGGCTTGCTTGTTTCGTAACAATCCACATATGAATTCCCCCTAGATTACAAACAGTTCCATAAAGTCCGGGACGGTTGTGTTCTTTAATTGTTGCGGATCATCCAAGAGAGTATTGATATTCTCCGCCTGTCTTGCAGGAAAACGCGTTTTCAGATTGCTGACGAATTTTTCTTTTAGCAGAGGGATGCCTTCATCCCGCCTGCGGCGATGGCCGATCGGGTACTCGATGGCGATATTCTCCGAATGTGTGCCGTCTTTATAAAATACTTGAACAGCGTTTGCGATGCTTCGTTTTTCCGGATCGAGGTAATCGGCGGAATACTGTTTGTTTTCCACCGTTTTCATTTTCGCACGGAGGCGGTCGATCTCCGGATTATGTGCGATTTCGTCTTCATAATGTTCAGCGGTAATCTCCCCGTAAATCAGCCCGATTGCCGTAATATACTGCAAGCAGTGGTCGCGGTCTGCCGGGTTGTGCAGCTTTCCGGTTTTGTCGATGATTCTGATGGCGGATTCGTGGGTCGTGATTACGATACGGTCAATGTCATCAAGTCTGTCCTTCACTTGGCCGTGAAGCTGAATCGCCGCTTCAGCCGCTGTTTGGGCGTGGAATTCGGCCGGATACGAAATTTTAAAGAGGACGTTTTCGATGACATAAGAATCGAGCGGCCTTGCAAGCGTCAACTCTTTTCCTCCAAACAGCACGTCCTGGAATCCCCACGTCGGCGCGGACAGAGCCGTGTGATAGCCCATTTCGCCTTTTAAGGTCATAAGGGCAAGCCGCACGCTTCTGCTTGTCGCATCGCCTGCAGCCCATGATTTCCGCGAGCCGGTGTTCGGCGCATGGCGGTATGTCCTGAGGCTTGAGTTGTCGACCCATGCCTGTGAAACGGCATTGATCACATCCTGTTTCGTTCCGCCCAATAGAGAGCATGCCACAGCCGCAGAAGCGACTTTGACGAATAAGACATGGTCAAGTCCGTTTCTGTTCAGGCTGTTGTTGAGTGCGAGGATTCCCTGGATTTCATGAGCTTTCACAATCGCCGTAAGCACATCGCTCATTGTGAGCGGTTCTTTTCCCGCGGCGAGCCGCTGTCTGCTCAAGAAGTCTGCGCATGCTAAAATCGCCCCAAGGTTGTCAGACGGATGGCCCCATTCAGCGGCAAGCCATGTGTCATTATAATCAAGCCAGCGAATCATGCAGCCGATGTTAAATGCGCCTTGGACCGGGTCCAGTTCAAATTGGGTGCCCGGTACGCGGACGCCGTTCGGGACAACCGTTCCGGGGACGATCGGCCCGAGGTGCTTTGTGCACTCGGGAAATTTGAGGGCCAAGATACCGCAGCCGAGCGTATCCATTAGAACGTAGCGGGCCGTCTCGATCGCCTCTTCACTCGTGATTGTCGCATGTACCGCGTAATCTGCAATGTCTTCAAGCAACCGGTCACACGATTGAGCCGTTGTACTTTGCATAACCATCTAAAGCATCCCTTCCTTCCGTATAAATGTTGTTTATGGCTGAAGACCGCGCGGCCCTGTGTAGCGAACCCGCGGACGAAACAGTCTGTTTTCGTCATGCTGTTCAATGACGTGCGCGCTTAAGCCGGCCGATCGCGCCGCGAAGAAAATCGGGGTGTACAGATCGATCGGAATGCCGAGCAGGTAATAGACCGGGGCGGCGTAATAATCTAGATTCGGATACAGCCCTTTTTCTTCGCGCATCAGCGTTTCACCGGCATCACACATATCGTATAAGTCCTGCCTCCCCGTTTTGTGAGAGAGCGAAAACAGGGCTTTTTTCAACAATGCGGCCCTCGGGTCCATCTTTCTCATATAGACACGGTGGCCAAATCCCATAATCTTTTCTTTATTGGCTAATTTTTGCTGGATCAGTTTGATAAAGCCGGATTTTGTTTCACCTTCGAGAAGCATATGCATGACGGCTTCATTTGCGCCGCCGTGCAGGTTCCCTTTTAGGGACGCGGCTGCTCCTGTAAAGGCGCCGTATATATCCGAATTGGTCGACGCGATGACCCTGGCGGCAAACGTGGAATTCGGCATTTCGTGCTCGCTGTAAAGCACAAGCGTCTGATCAAAGACGTCCGTTTCCTGTTCGCTCGGCTCTTTACCCGTGAGCATGTATAAAAAGTTCTGGCTGTATGACATCTGTTTATTCGGCATAATCGTCTTCTGCTGATGTAGTATGCGGTAGCTGTTTGCGGCAATGTTCGGCACCTGTGCGATCAAGCGAAGCGCTTTTGCCGCATTTGCCGCTTTCGACCGGTCATTCAGTTCAGGGTCATACCCCGACAAAGCCGAAATCCCGGTTCTGAGCGCATCCATTGGGTGGGTATCTTGAGGAAGTGTTGACAGAATGGTGTAAATCCCGTTGGGAAGATCATAAGCGTTCTTTAAAGCGCTTTCAATTCCTTTTAGCTCCATCGCATCCGGTAGCTTGTTTTGGATGAGGAGATACAGGATATCCAGATACGTTTTTTGTTCGGCAAGCCTGATTAAATCATAGCCTCTGATGACGATTTCTTCAGCCGCGGTATCCAGGTAGGAAATTCCCGTTTCACCGGCGACAACACCCTCTAATCCCGGTTTAAAAACATCGTGTTTGCCCATTTTTCCACCTCATTTTCGTTTTTTTAAAAACGAGGCATCGGCTGTTTAGCGGTTGAGTGTATAGCTTTGGAGCGTTTCTTCAATGGAATGTAGGCTTCGTCTGATATGGGAGCGCATGGCTGCTTCTGCCTGACGTTCGTTTCTTTCCTTGACGGCATGATAGATTGCCAAATGTTCATTGAAGGATACCGATGGTTTGTAATGAGGATTTTTGTATCCGCTGATTCTCCGGTACCGTTCGATCCTGTTTTCCAATTGTTCGAGAAATCGCTTGGCTGTTAGATTTACACTGATGGATTGCAAGATAGAATGAAATTCAGAACCGTATTTGACCGTATCCGTATGGCGGTCTTTGGCGGCAGCCATCTTCATTAATTCGAGCCGGTCTTCAAGCTGGTGAAGCTGCTCCGTCGTGGCAAGCCGTGCGGCCTCGGCGGTCAGCAATCCTTCCAGCGCTTCACGGACCTTAAAAACCTCTTTCGCCTCTTCCGGTGAAATCGGACAGACGCGGAGCCGGCCGTTTGGCTGTTTATTGACCAATCCTTCAAGCTCCAGCCTGTAAAGAGCCTGGCGCAGCGGAGTTCGGCTGATTTCCAAGTCCTTTGCAAGATTGTCTTCTACGAGCTGTTCAGAAGGCGAATATTCGAGTTCGATGATTTTTTTTCTGATTTCATTGTAGGCGTAATCACTTGCAGACTGTCTTTTGACTGGATTTGCAGAGCTCATGAAAAAATGTCACCCCTCCTTTTTCTGAATATAAATATAATTGTATACAATTATCCCGATGTGTCAATGCATCGTTTTCCATAAAAAAACAAACACCATCCCTCTTTTCTTAAAGGGGCGGGTGTTTGCTTTTTTTTACGCATATTGATATAGGTGGGGCCGGTCGTCGATCCATCGTTTTAATTCTTCAAGCATTTGCTCATAGCTGACAGGCTGATACGGCACATCATCCCTCGTCATGACGAGGCTTTTATCAGAGCGCACGTCATCATCGGGGATGATCGACACACCTCTCTCAAACGTCTGATTGATGGAGAGGAGCAATTCATATTTTGAGATGAAGCGGTTTCCGGTCAGATGAATGAGACCGGTTAACCGATGCTTAAGCAGCTCCTCAATCGCCTTTGCAAGTTCAAGCGTCGTCAATCCGTTCCAGAAACCGTTTCTAAACCCTGTGATCGTTTCCTTTTGATTCATGAACCAATGAAACAAACCGATGCCGTCTTTCAGTTCAGGTCCAATAATGGACGTTCTGATCGTGAGGTTTCTGTCATCTATGACTTCACCAAGGCTTTTCGTTTGCGCATAGACTGAACCTCCATCTTTTGCATCTGTTTCGGTATATTTTCCTTTCGAGCCTGAAAAAACGCAATCGGTGCTGATGTGAATCAGGTAATAATGATAGTTGCCGCTCATGTCGGATAACAGGTGAGGCAGAATGCTGTTGACATGGATTGCATCGAGCAGATGATGGCGCGCGGCGTCATTTAATATCCCGGTCGCATTGATGACGACGTCGGGGTTCACTTTTTCCAGCAGCTTTTTTAATTCATCTGTGTTCGTGACGTCCAAAAAAAAGCAGTGCGGATCATCTGGCAAGGAATGGCGCTGTGTCCAGAATACGTCGTATTGCGTTTTGGACGCAAAAAATTCCTTCAAGACGTGGCCGGCCATGCCGTTCCCGCCCAAAATCAACAGTTTCACTTAATGAATCCCCCTTCCCTTAGCAGTTCTGCAATCTCGGGTTTCGTCATTAAAAGGTCGTTGGATTGGTACTTCTCAAAGGTCGCTTTTGGATATGTCCGGTAGTGACGGGCCAGCTTTTCTGAAGGATGGGAAGGCAGAATGACATAGTGTTCGGAATCGAAAAGGTAAGTATACGGAACCTCATGATCGGAAACGAGCACTTCGTGGAGCTTTTCTCCAGGCCTGATTCCGATTTCTTTAATTCCGACAGAACTTCCCATCGCTTCGATCAGGACTTCTGCAAGATCCAATATATTGCAGGCCTTCATTTTCATTACGAAAATTTCTCCGCCCAGCGCTTCCTCTGAAGCCTTGAGCAGCAAGTCAATCGCTTCGCCGACTGTAAGAAAGAATCTTGTCATCTCTTTTGACGTCAGCGTGAGATCCTCTCCCTTCTCTATAAAGCGCTTAAAGAGCGGCACCACGCTTCCGTTTGTCCCCAGCACGTTTCCGCCTCTGATGCAGACGAAATCGGTGCGGCCGCTGTAATCGTTGGCACGGATCATCAGCCTTTCGCCCAGCGCCTTGGTCATTCCGTAGAAGTTGACCGGATCGGCCGCCTTATCGGTTGACACGTCAATCACTTTCTTGACCCGCTGGGCGAGCGCTGCGCGTATGACGTTCTGCGTTCCGACGACGTTTGTCTTTAACGCTTCGTCAGGCTGTCCCTCGCATATCGGGACATGCTTCAATGCTGCCAGATGAAAGATATAATCGATATCCTGGCAGGCAGACTCCAAAGAAAGATAGTCCCTTACATCACCGATGATGAACGTTAAGGAAGGATGGTGATTGAATTCTCGCTGCATGCCGATTTGTGTAAATTCGTTCCTCGAAAAAATCCTGATCTCCTTTGGTTTATATAATAATAGTTTTTTGGTAAGTTCCGTTCCCCAGGAACCTGTACCTCCTGTAAGCAGTATTCGGGCGTTTTTAAACATACTACTCCTCCTAAAAACAGATCGTTTGATAGACTGTCAAAACTAGCATATAAATGTATATGTTTTGCAGGAAATTTTGTGTGATAGAACCGCCTGATGCGAGAAAAAATAAGCCATATTAAGAGGTTATCGATTGATGGCACACCATTTTTTTCGAAATGAATATATATATATAGATTTTTTCAGCGCTAGATTGATCAATCATAAAAAATGTTCAACAGCCAAAAAGGAGCAAGATGATGAAAATCATGACGATTCTCGGGACCAGGCCGGAGATCATCCGCTTAAGCCTGATCATCGGCAAGCTTGATCAATTTGCCGGTCAGCACATATTGGTCCACACTGGTCAAAACTATGACGCGAGCTTGAGTGAAATTTTTTTTGATCAATTAAAGGTGAGGCTGCCGGATTATCATATTAAACCGTCTCGGCATTCAACAGGCGCGCAAATCGGCGAAATCTTCACCGAGGTCGAAAAGCTGATATTGAAGCTTGAGCCCGATAAACTGCTCGTGCTCGGTGATACAAACAGCGCGCTTTGCGCTTTTCTGGGCGAAAGGTACGGCATTCCGGTCTATCATATGGAGGCCGGCAACCGCTGCTTCGACAACTCGGTTCCAGAAGAAATCAACCGCAGGGTGATCGATTCGATCGCATCTTTCAACCTCCCCTATACAAGAGTTGCCAAAGAAAATCTGGAAAGGGAAGGCATGCATCCGCAAAGGATATGGGTATCGGGAAATCCGATTTATGAAGTGATGAACCATTACCGGGATGACATTTCAAAACGAAAGCCGCTTGATGCCTTGAATGTACAGAGCAAATCTTTCATATTGGTAACGGCGCACCGGGCGGAAAATGTAGATCATAAAAAGCGGCTGCAAAATATTGTTGATGCCCTGGCATCGCTCGCCGGGACACACAAAATACCGGTTATTTGCAGCGTTCATCCAAGAACAAGAGACCGTTTGCAAAAATTCGGCATTCAAAACGATGAAGGCTTGCTGAAATTTTGCGAACCGTTTGGATTTTTTGATTTCGTTAACCTTCAGCAGCATGCAAAATGCGTCATCACGGACAGCGGAACGGTTCAGGAAGAAAGCTGCATACTCAAAGTGCCTTCGGTTACGATCAGGAACAGCACCGAACGGCCCGAAACGGTCATGTGCGGAAGCAATGTAGTGTCAGGGCTTGAAACGGAGCGGATCGTCGATGCGGCGGAGCTGATGATGCAGGCCAAAACGGATTGGGAGCTGCCGGAATGTTATGATGATCCACTAGTATCAGACAAAATCGTCCATTTTATCTTAGGCGGCCTGAGACATGTTTGACTGACATCTTGAAGCCTTCTATTTCTGGCAAACGTCTGTTGAAAAATGTTAAAATTTATCACAATCAATAGATGCTGCAAAGGAGGCTTCTTCCATGAACCAAGCTTACGAGCTCCTTCCGCCGGAATTCTACCGCATGCCGACGCTTGAGCTGGCGCGGTCGCTTTTAGGGTGTCTTCTGGTCAAAGAAACGGAGGAAGGGATCGCGTCAGGATATATTGTAGAAACCGAGGCTTATAAAGGGCCGGGGGACAGGGCGGCCCACAGCTATGGAAACCGCCGGACAAAACGGACGGAAGTGATGTATCGGGAAGCGGGCCGGGCCTACACGTATACGATGCATACCCATACGCTGTTCAATGTAGTCAGCGCGGGTATCGACGAGCCCGAAGCCGTCCTCGTCAGGGCGGTTGAACCGCATGAAGGCGTGCTGCTGATGGAGAAAAGGAGAAGCGGAAAAAAGCCCCGCGATTGGACGAACGGACCGGGAAAATTGACGAAGGCGCTCTCCATCACAATGGATGATTACGGGAGATTGCTGACGGAGCCCCCTCTCTATATCGCCAAAGGATATATCCCGGACGACATTTCCTGCGGGCCGAGGATCGGCATTGAGAATTCGGGGGAAGCGCGGGAATACCCTTGGCGGTTCTGGGTGAAGGGAAACCGGTACGTCTCAAGATAAAAAACGGCAGGTTTGGCTCAACATTTAACCGGGTAATCATCCATAAAAACGGGTAGGGAGTCATGCCTGCCATGAAAAAACTGTTGAAACGCGCGGTAAAATGGACACCTGTCATTTATCCGATCGCACGGAAAATCATAAAAGACCGAAAAGCCAAAAAAACGTGACAGCCGGCCGCTCCGGCTGTTTTTTCGTTGTTACCTCCTATTGCCCAAATTGACTTGAAAACGACATTATAATAGAGTTTACTTAAATATGAGAGAAATTTCACAAAAAGAATGAATATAGTGTAAACAGCAGGAAAAGGAATCTGCCTGTTTGTTCTAAGGTTTAAGCGATACATATGTGAGGGAGGGCTTTTCTATGCTCAATGCTCGGCTCAGCAATATTCTCAGCGAATTGATGACAGCGGACTCACCCTTGACCAGCGCATATTTGGCAAACGGATTGAATGTTACCTCCAGAACGATCAGATCAGATATAAAAGAACTAGACCATCTTCTCTCTAAAAACGGGGCTTCCATCACATCCATCAGAGGCGCCGGTTACCGGCTGTCCATCCAAAATGACCACCTCTTTCGGCAATTATTGCAAAATACGTTCCAAGAAGAATTTTCGCATCCCGTTTTTCCGAATGAACGCATTCTCTATCTATTAAAAAGACTGCTGCTGACAGATGAGTATCTCAAGCTTGAAGATTTGGCCGACGAAATGTTCATCAGCAAATCGACGGTTCAAAACGATATGAGAGACGTTCGAAAAAGGCTGAAATCGTACGATATAGAATTGGAGATCAAACCGAATTACGGATTCAGGCTAAAAGGGGATGAAATAAAGCTGCGCTATTGCATGGCTGAACATATTTTTCCGAAAAGGGAAACGGAAATTGACATCCTGAACACCCGGATTTCCATTCTGCCGAAAAAAGAGCTGGAGATGATCCGCCAGACGATTTTGGAAAGGATCAACGAAGGCCAGATTTCCCTGTCTGATATCGGACTGAACAACTTATTGATTCACATTGCCATCGCCTGCAAACGAATCCGCAGCGGAAAACGCGTCTCGCTTTTTTCACAGGACGTCAAGGAAATTATGAATCATAAAGAATATGGCGTCTCCCGGAAGATTGTCCGGGCGCTGGAAGAAAAGCTGAAGGTGACGTTCCCGGAAGAAGAAACGGCCTATATTGCCATTCATCTGATGGGAGCAAAAAGAACGGCGATGGCGAAGCTCAGCAAGGATAAAATGGAAGGCTTTATCGATGCGGAAACCGACAGGCTTACGGAATTGATGCTGGAGGAGATCGAGCAAAAATTCAAGCTCGGCATTAAAAACGACAAAGAATTGAAAATCGGCCTCAGTCTTCACTTAAAGCCGGCTTTAAATCGCTGCCGCTACGGAATGAACATCAGAAATCCGATGCTCGACGCCATTAAAGCCAACTATCCGCTTGCTTTTGAAGCAGGAATCCAAGCCGGCGAAGCGATCAAAAAGGAAACGGGGTTCGACATTCAGGAAAGCGAAGTCGGCTATCTCGCTTTGCATATCGGCGCTGCTATGGAAAGAAGGAAAATGAATACCCCGTCAAAGCGCTGTATGATCGTCTGCGCCTCAGGAGCAGGAAGCGCCATGCTTCTTCAGGACAGACTGCGTTCGAAATTCGGCTCAAAGCTTGAGATTATTGGAACAGTCGACTATTATAAGCTGAATCAAATCCCGCTTCATGCCCTCGATTTTGTGATCAGCACCATTCCGCTTCCAAAAGAGCTCCCGATACCCGTCGTGAAAGTAAATGCGATTCTCGGCGGGGAGGATCTGGCAAGAATCGAGCATATTCTCGCCCCGGATACAGAGCTGGCCGCGAAGTATACACGTAAGGAGCTTGTCTTCCTGCAGGAAGATTTTCAATCAAAAGAGGACGTCTTGCGCTTTCTTTGCGATCAGGTAACAGCGCTCGGCCTTGCTGAAGAAGGGTTTGAAGCGTCGGTTTTCGAAAGGGAGTCTGTTGCGCCGACATGCTTTGGGAATCTTGTCGCTATTCCCCATCCGATGACCCCGCAAACGGATGCTACGTTCTGGGCGGTATGCACGCTGCAAAAGCCGATAGAATGGCAGGGTAAAAGAGTTCAATTCATCTGCCTTCTTTGCGTTGAAAAAGGCAATACATCCAATCTCCAGAGCATGTACAAGTTATTGGGCAACGTTTTAGACGATCGGTCAATCGTTAGGGAGCTGCTGAAATGCAAGACGTATGAGGCGTTTATGTCCGTTTTCAGAAAGAACAGCCGGATCCAGCCCTTTTCCGAATAATACTTGTCCCCCTGTCTTTTTTCCGGAGGGCTGAGGAAAATCATTGAGTTAATATGAAAGCGGTTTCATATTATGATAAAACCGTAAAACATATAAGAACTAAACCGGAAAAGGGGGACATCTAAACATGAACATCTTATTGGCCTGTGCAGCAGGCATGTCAACTAGTCTGCTCGTTACGAAAATGGAAAAGAGCGCAGAGGAACAAGGGAAAAACTATAACATTTGGGCCGTCTCCGGGGGAGAAGTCCAGAATCATATCGATAAAGCCGATGTATTGCTTCTCGGTCCGCAAGTCCGCTATATGCTTCCCCAATTAAAAAAGCTGGGAGAGTCAAAAGGCGTACCCGTCGACGTCATCAATACGGTCCATTACGGAACCTGCAATGGAGCAGAAGTGCTGAAATCCGCTGAACGGCTTGCCGGGGCTTAGAAGGAGGACGGGGGATGTGAATAAATTCAACCTGTTCTTAGAAGAGAAGGTCATGCCGATCGCCGGCCGGATAGCGGCACAGCGCCATTTGCAGGCACTGAGGGACGGCATCATTCTGACCATGCCGCTGATTATTATCGGTTCGCTGTTTCTCATTTTGGCGAATTTGCCGATTCCCGGCTATGCCGATTTCATGGCGGGCATTTTCGGCGACAAGTGGGCCGAGAAGCTAAGCTACCCGGTAGGTGTCAGTTTTGATATTATGGCGCTTATCGCAACCTTTGGAATCGCTTACCGCCTTGCCGAAAAATACGGCATCGATGCGCTGTCATCAGGAGCAATCGCGGTAGCGGCTTTCCTTCTGGCAACGCCTTATCAGTTTCCGTTTACACCGGAAGGCTCCACTCAGGAAATTCTCGTATCAGGCGGAATTCCGATTTCCTTAATGGGAAGCAAAGGCCTGTTTGTCGGCATGCTGATCGCGATGTTTTCCACTGAAATATACCGCTGGGTCGTTCAGAAAGACATCGTCGTGAAGATGCCTGACGGCGTTCCGCCGGCCGTAAGCAAGTCATTTATCGCCCTGATTCCTGGATTTGCCGTCATCGGTCTGATCTGGCTTGCCCGACTTTTGATCGAAATCACGCCTTTTGAAAGCCTGCACAATGTCATCAATGTAGTGTTGGGTACGCCGCTCTCCATACTCGGAGGCAGCCTCGGCGGAAGCCTTGTTGCCGAAACCGTCCAACAGCTGCTGTGGTCCTGCGGTTTGCACGGGGCGAATATTGTAGGCGGGGTCATGTCGCCGATCTGGTATGGCGCAATGGATGAAAACCGTCTTGCTTTTCAAGCAGGCGAAGTTCTGCCGAACATTTTTACTACCCAGTTTTTCGAAATCTGGATTAATATCGGCGGTAGCGGAGCGACCTTGGCGCTCGTCGTCACGATGGTTCTCAGGGCGCGAAGCAAGCAGATGAAGCAGCTCGGTAAACTTGCAATCGGGCCGGCTATTTTTAATATCAATGAACCGATTATTTTCGGAATGCCGATCGTCATGAACCCGATGCTTTTGCTTCCGTTTATCGTCTCACCGCTCTTGATGATGGTCGCAACCTACATCGGAATGAGCACGGGGCTCGTCGCAAAACCGGCTGGAATCGCAGTCCCTTGGACGATGCCGCCGCTCTTCTCGGGCTATTTGGCAACCGGAGGGAAAATTTCGGGAGCGGTCATGCAGTTCATCAATCTGTTTATTTCGTTTGCCGTGTACTACCCGTTCTTTAGGATGTGGGATAAGCAAAAGCTGAAAGAAGAAAACGAACTCGAAACTGTGCCGCCTGCAAATGAAAATCAGCAGATCGGCGTATAAAAAGGGGGTGCAGTCATGACCGAGGAGTTGGAGCAGACGATTTTTCAAATCATTCTGCACGGGGGAAACGGCAGGAGCTTTTGCATGGAGGCGATTGCTGCTGCGAAGAAAGGCGATTTTGCCGAAGCGAAAAAAAAGATCCGGGAAGCCGATGAGGAATTGATCAAGGCTCATCACTTTCAAACGGCCCTTATCCAAAACGAAGCCAAAGGGGCAAAAACAGAGCCCACGCTGTTGATGATTCATGCGCAAGACCACTTAATGAACGCGATGACAATGAAAGATTTGGCGTCGGAAATTGTTGATTTATACGAAAACATGAATATCCGCGGAGGTGTCAATTAATGAAAAAAGGCTTGAAAATCGTAACGATTGGCGGAGGGTCAAGCTATACGCCCGAGTTGGTTGAAGGATTGATCAAAAGATATGATGAGCTGCCGGTAAGCGAACTGTGGCTTGTCGATATTCCGGAAGGGGAAGAAAAACTCAACATCGTCGGCACGCTGGCAAAGCGAATGGTTGAAAAGGCGGGTGTCCCGATCGATGTCCATCTGACGCTTGACCGCAGAGAGGCCTTGAAAGACGCAGATTTCGTCACCACCCAATTTCGCGTCGGTCAGCTTGAGGCAAGGGCAAAGGATGAAAGGATTCCGTTAAAATACGGTGTTATCGGCCAGGAAACAAACGGTCCCGGCGGCTTGTTTAAAGGACTCCGCACCATTCCGGTCATTCTCGGTATCGCAAAGGACATCGAAGAGCTTTGTCCTGACGCGTGGCTTGTCAACTTTACAAATCCGGCAGGCATGGTGACGGAAGCGCTGCTTCGCTACTCAAATCTGACGAAACTCGTCGGTCTGTGCAATGTGCCGATCGGCATGAAAATGGGAGTGGCAAAAGCGCTTGATGTTGATGAAAGCCGCGTGGAAATCCAATTTGCCGGTTTGAATCATATGGTGTATGGACTCGATGTCTTCCTCGACGGCGTCAGCGTCAAAGACAAAGTGATCGAGGCAATGGCGGATCCGGCAAATGCGATGACGATGAAAAACATTTCCGGCGAATCGTGGGAGCCTGACTTCATCCGCGGCCTTGACCTGATTCCGTGCGGCTACCATCGCTACTATTATAAAACGAAGGAAATGCTTGAGCATGAAATAGAGGCTTCAAAAACGGAGGGAACCCGCGCCGAAGTCGTTCAGAAAGTGGAAAAAGAACTGTTCGAATTATATAAAGACCCAAATTTGGCGATAAAGCCGCCGCAGCTTGAAAAGCGGGGAGGGGCATATTACAGCGATGCGGCCTGCAACCTGATCAGCTCAATTTATAATGACAAGCACGACATTCAGCCTGTCAATACGATGAACAATGGTGCGATCGCAAGCATTCCTGACGATTCTGCGGTAGAAGTGAACTGCGTCATAACGAAAAACGGTCCAAAACCGATCGCGGTCGGAGATTTGCCGGTCAAAGTCAGGGGCCTTGTCCAACAGATCAAATCGTTTGAACGCGTCGCGGCTGAAGCCGCCGTGACCGGAGACTACAACACGGCTCTTGTCGCCATGACGATCAACCCGCTCGTTCCGTCTGATAAGATCGCCAAGCAAATACTGGACGAAATGCTTGAAGCACACAAAGAGCACCTTCCGCAGTTTTTTAAATCAGTCGAAGCATAGATGGATTGCCAAGGTTCCGGCAGCTCGCCGGAACCTTTGTTTTTACATATTGGCGCTTGCTTCTTTTTCTTTTTGAAGATCTGCACGGCTCGCTTTGGCAAGCTGTGTAAACAGCAATATTCCAATGCCGGAAAGGATTTCGATGAAACCGCCGATTGCGATCACCTTGCCCGCGCTGAGAATTTGTGCAGCATATCCGCAGGCGATCGCACCGAGAGGAAGCGATAGGTTTGTGATCGTATGAATAATTGCGTACACCTGAGGCTGATCATCGCCTTCCACAGACGTTTGAATGATCGTAAACTCCGGAACATTGATCGAGCTGATTGCGGCTCCAAAGGCAAAGGCGGCGAGAAAGACGAGCGGCAAAAACGTATTCAGCCCCGTAATGAAATAGGCCGTTCCTTCCAATATCCCGGCTGTAATAAAGAGCAGCCCGTACCTGTTGATTTTTACTTTGGCAAGGATGAATCCCAATAAAAACGCTCCTCCGGCTGTCGTAGCCTTCAACAGCGAATGGATGAACGGCGTGCCGTTTAAATCTTCCGCTACATAAACCGCTGAAAGCGCCTCCCATGGCGATGCCGCGAGATTCATGAATATGCAATAAATCGCAAGCGGGAATAACACCTTATGATGCCGCACAAGAGTAAATCCCCTTTTCAGCCTTGCAAAATATGTGCCTCTTGGTTTGGAAGCGTCTGATTCAGCATGCTGCTGAGCCATCTGCTGCTTAATGCAGAGGACAAAAAAACCTGAAATGATATAGAGTGTGAACGATGTGATCAGGGTCGGCGCAGGACCGATAAACGTAAGAAGCACCCCGCATAATGTAACAGCACCAAGCCTCACAATTTCCGAGGAAGACTGGAGAATTGCGTTAGCTTTTTGAATCAGCTGTTCATTCACGATCTGGGGAATCAATGTAATGGACGCCGGGTTGTATGTCGCGCCGGTCGCCGAATGGATAATCATCAGCCCGAGGACAAACCACATCGGCGAAAAGCCGTTATAGTAGCATAACGGAATAGCAAGTACGATGACTGCTCTCGTCAAGTCAGAAAAATACATCCAGAATTTCAGCGCGCTTCTTTTCACCAATGGACCTGCCAGCGGCGCCAGAAAGGCCTCAGGCAAAAAGGTGACGGCGAGCAGAAGGGAGGTGCCGATTGCGCCTTTCCCGTCAAAGATCAAAAACCATAAAATAGAGTTGAAGGCGAAGCAGTCGGCTGAAATCTTAATGATTCTGGAAAAAAAGAGAAACGTGAAGTTTTTTTTCCAGACGCTTATTTCTCCATTTTTTTTCTCCATCTTCAAAGTCCTTTCTTCATTGCTGCCTGAACGGTTTTAATGTCTCCTTTCAAGTAAGAGTAGAGTTTCATATGTATGTAGATGATTTTAACATATTTTATATAAAATGGAATGGAGTTTTAGCGGGGAATTTTTCAGAGGGGCTTGGGACGTACCGTATATGAGGAAAAAATGATGAAATGAAAAGGCTGCCGGCCCCCTGTTGCATGAGGGCCGGACAGCTTAGCACGGTTGGCTGACCGAATCGACTTCAACCGTCCAGCCGAATGGATCGGGCAAAGCGCCTCTTTGAATCCCTGTTATCGTATCGTACAGTTTTTTGGCGATTTCACCGGTTTCACCGCCGTTAATGACGAGGCTTTCACTTTTCCAAATCAGCTCGCCGACAGGGGAGATGACAGCTGCCGTTCCGGTGCCGAACGCTTCTTCAAGCAAACCGTCCCGGTGGGCTTGAATCAGTTCATCTACGGATATTTTCTTCTCGGCTACAGTGAGGCCCCATTGTTTTAACAGATGGATGACGGAATTTCTCGTAATGCCTTCCAGGATGCTGCCGTTTAAAGCAGGCGTGACAATTTCACCGTTGATTTTAAAGAAGATGTTCATGCTGCCCACTTCTTCAATGTATTTTTTCTCGATTCCGTCCAGCCATAAAACTTGTGAAAAACCTTTGCTTTCAGCCACTTCCTGCGCTTTCAGGCTGGCGGCGTAATTTCCCGCCGTTTTCGCGTTGCCTGTACCGCCTTTAACGGCGCGGACAAATTCGCTTTCAACGGCGATTTTCACGGGGCGGATGCCTTCCTTGTAATAGGAGCTGACCGGCGACAGGATGATCAGCAGCTTGTACATCTTGGACGGGGCGACGCCGAGGTAAGGCTCTGTCGAAATAATGAAAGGACGGATGTAAAGGGACGTTCCCTCTGCTGACGGAATCCACTCTTTGTCGATCTGAATGAGCTGTTTCAGGCCTTCCAGCACCGTATCGGGATCCACTTGCGGAATGCAGAGGCGGTCGTTTGATTTGTTCAGCCGTTCAACGTTTTTCTCCGGCCTGAACAAAAGAACCTTTCCTTCGTTTGATACATAAGCTTTCAACCCTTCAAAAACGGACTGGCCGTAGTGATATACCATTGCAGCCGGATCCATTTCGATCGGCTGGTAAGGGACGATTCGCGGATCGTGCCAGCCGTTTTCAACCGAATAATCCATGATGAACATGTGATCGGTGAATACGCGGCCGAATTCAAGATTGTCCGCTTCGGGCTTTTGCTTTTTCGTCTGACTGAGCTGTACGCTGATGGTTTGTTTTGTCATATTCATTCTCCCTGCCGTTCATAATCTTTTTCCAAAAAATATTTATATTCTATTTTAAACCTTATATTTATAATCGCAATAGATTTCAGAGAAATTTGTAAAATAGAATTATTGGAAATATTAAAAAATATTTTTCGCGAAATAAAAAGGATCCCCTAAGGGCGGGAATCCTTTTTATAGAAGTCTTCGATTGCTTTGTCTACATAGACCCAGCCTTTCCAGCCGAGATGGATCGTATCCTTCAGGAAATAAGGATCATATTCATGGCCGGACAAATCGGCCACCTGAAAGCCTTCTGCTTCGATCTGTTTTTTGATCTTTGCATAGTAACCGGTCCGTCCTTTTTTAGGTACGCCGGTGTAGTCATACCATTTGCCGTGCACCGGAACCGATATAAACAGAGGATCGGCGCCCGATTCCTTCAGGACATCCATCATCATTTGAAAATCGCCGTATTCGACCGACTGTACATAAGACAAATGTTTTTTTCTGTTTTTTAGCTTCGCCATTTTCGGCTTTATTTTTCTGAATGCCTCATCTATTAATTTAAACTTGTTTGACCGGGATTCCTTTTCGCCAAGCTTTGCAGCCATCTGCTTCAGCTCGCTCCACGATTTGCCCTTGACGCTTTGTGAAATCGTGCGCTCAGGGCCGGGACTGTCAACCATTGAATAGTAAAGGTCCTTTTTTTCCAGCACGCTTCGATAAGCTTTGGCAGCCGGCGAAAGAAGGGACAGTGTCGTATGATCCTGCTTTAGCTCCGCCTTATAAAGGGCTGCGAGCAGAGCATCATTTTTGACGGCATGGTATTTCAGCATGCGCTTGATCATTTTTTTCTTTACATTTTGGTCGATTTTTTGGTTGAACAGTAGATCGTATGCCTGTAAAGCTGAGAAATTCGGCGCGAAATGGGATTCATCAGATCCTTTTTTCTGGAACCATTGCGGAGATATGATAAACACCAGTTTCTTCCCCTTTAGTTGATCCATATGAGCCGCGAAATTGATTGCATGGATCAGGGATTGCGAACCGCCCTTTCCGACCAGGTAAGGAGTAAATCCTTTATTATTTACTTCAAAATAATTGGACGGATGATAAGGGTCTAACCGGGACAGTTCGGATGATCCGTAGATCGGGAGGTACTTGGAATCTTCAAGCATCTTGCTTTGAAGGTACGTTCCCTGGAACATCATCGGATTCAGCTCCGTAGCCGATTTTTCGACCCGATCTTTAGGAACAAATGCCTCAAGCCATGAATTCGGGATTGAGATCGTGGTGAAAAAAAGTAAAAATGCCAAAATGATTGGCCCGAATAAAAAACGCTTTTTCATTATCTCAACTCATTCAGCTGCTTTATGATTTGATTTGGCGTGTTCCATGCATCCCGGTCAAATTCTGTAATCGGTACGGTGATGTTAAAGCGGCTTTCAAACGCGAGCAGCAGTTCTACGGTTCCGAATGAATCCAGTATTCCTTCTTCAAAAATATCGATATCCGGGTTCTCCTTGACGATATCGTCCTGACAAACCTCTGCTATAACTGAAAGCACTTCTTGATTAAAGTCCATTATTGAAATCTCCTTTTAATGAATTAGTTTTCCTGAGAAAATAAAAAATCCAAAGCATACAAAATGGAAGGTCACCACAATTGAGACTGCTGTCGTCAGCTTGTTGTTCGGCCACCATTTATACTTCTTATTCCATTTTTCAAAGAAGTTGAAGCCTACCATGAGCAGTGCGTGATAAAGCCCGTAAACGATGTACTGCAGGGCAAGGCCGTGCCATACGCCCATCAGCAGAAACAGCAGCACATATCCGATATTAGACACCGCCATGCGGTTTTTGATCCATTTTTTCTTTGTCATCCAGAAGACAAAGCGCATAAATACGTAGTCTCTGAACCAGAATGAAAGGGACATGTGCCAGCGGTTCCAGAAATCTTTAATATTGCGGCTGATAAACGGCATATTAAAGTTTTCCGGCGACTTGATCCCCATGATATAGCTGATGCCGACCGCAAAAGCGGTATAGCCGGCAAAATCGAAGAACAAGTAAAGGCTATAAGCGTACATGTATCCGAGTCCATGTGCAATCTTGCCTGACGTGAGATGCGACAAATTCAAAATAATGTACGTATTAATGCAATAGCCGATAATGAATTTGTATAAAAAGCCGAGAAAAATTTTGTTGATTCCTTTGTAAAGCAGCTCTTCATATTGCTCTTTCGTCCAGACCGTCTGCTCGTCTTTTTCAAAACGGCGGTACCTGTCGATCGGCCCTGATGAGATGGTCGGGAAAAAGAGAATAAAATAAAGCAGTCTGCTGACGGGAAGCTGTTGTTTGATCAGCCCGTCGCGGGTTTCAATAATAAGCTGAACCCCTTTAAAGGTTAAGTACGAGATTCCGAGAAAGCTTGCCCAGTTGTTCAGGCCAAGGAACGGCAGCAGCTTGGAAATTGCCAGGGGCAGAATCGAAGCTGCTGCGGCCAAACAAAACACAAAGCCGCTGTTCGCTTTTGAACGGTAGGCAATATAGCCTTTGATCAGCACCGTTTGCCAAAGCGTAAACAGGCAAAGAGCGATGAGCCCGTGCAGGCTGTTTGAAAAAATGAGAGCCAGCACGACAACGGAGACCGCCATATTGTAAAAGCGGAAGCTTTTTCCGTTGAGACCGAGAATGATGGTCGGCGCGAGCAAAACTGCTAAAATGATGAAGAAGAGAAATGAACCGTACGGTGTCATATTGTTACCTCTTCTTTAAGCCGTTTCCGGTCAATTTTGCCGTTCGCAGTCATCGGAATCTCTTTTTGATACACGAATTTTCTCGGGATCATATAAGCCGGCAGCGTACTGCCAAGGTCTTTCTTAATGGCGCTCGTCAGCTGGTATTCCTTTTCGAAATCGTGTTCGGCAGGCACGATCATCGCGATCAGATACTCGATTTTCTCCTCGCGGTAGAATGGAATCACCACGGCAGACTGGACGTACTTCGAACGATTGATTTGATATTCGATCTCTTCCAGCTCGATGCGGTAGCCGTGCAGCTTAATTTGGAAATCGAGCCTTCCCTGGAAGAACAGCAGGCCGTTTTCTTTGTAGCCGGCGTCTCCCGTGCGGTAAGCCGCTTCACCGTTATATGAGAAAAACACTTTTTCCGTCAGCTCTTTTTCGCCTAAATAGCCTTTGCTGACGCTTTTTCCGGTGATGATAATCTCGCCTTTTTCACCGTCTTGAACAGGTTCACCGTCTTCATTGACGATGACAATATCAGTATCGGGCTTCGCCGAACCGACAGGAAGGGAAGAGTACCGCTCCAAAATGTCGTCTGTCACTTCAATGGAGGTGACGGCGACCGTTGCCTCCGTCGGGCCGTATGTATTGAAGACCCGGGCTTTCGGAAATCTTTCTTTCAGCTGTCTGGCGACTGATGCAGGGAGCGTTTCTCCGCAAAACATAAATACGCGGAGGCCCGGCAGCAGTTCCTCTGAAAAGGACGGATCCATCAGGCACATTTGTGCAAAGGAAGGAGTCGATGTCCAGACATTGACGTTTGATTGTTTCAGCGCTTCAAACAGAATCTTCGGCCTGTTGATCATATCTTTCGTAACGGTCCACAGAGTACCTCCCGCCTGCAGGCAAGGATATAGGTCCATTACCGATAAGTCAAAGGAAAACGGCGCCTGGTTTAAAAACACGTGACCGTTCTCAACCGGAAAATCTTCTGTCACCCAGTTTGCAAAGCTTTGAAGATTATCGGCTGAAATTTGCACACCTTTTGGATTTCCGGTGCTTCCGGACGTATAGATGATGTAAAACGTCTCTCCGTCCTTCACCCAGTTATCCGGATTTGTCTCGAGCTGTTCACCTGTGTCAAGGTGCTCGGGTGTGACCACGGATATGAGGGCATCACCCGTATCGAGATCGGTTCCGGAGTTGTTGAGCAGCAGCCCGGCTTTTGAGCTTTTGATGATCTTCATCACCCGGTCCGCCGGGATCGAAACATCCACCGGTACATATGGGTGGCCGGCTTTTACGCAGGCGAGGAAAGAAACTGCCATTTCCGGCTGCATATGACCGTAGACGATGATGGGTGAACGATCGCCGATCGTTTCTTTTTGAAGCCGGCAAGCGAGGCGCTCCGACTGTGACCACAATTTGCTGTATGAAAGCGTCTTGTCATCATTCACAAATGCAAGTGCATCGGGTTGTGTTTGTGCATAATGTTTAATCGTTTCTATCAGTTTCATTTTTGATTCTCCATTAAAAGTCGTTATAAATATATGAACCTGTATTTGCTGTATGGAATCCGTAAATCAAAAACAACAGCAGCAAAATAAGAAAGTAATAGGAAGTGTTTAGGAGCCACTTCATTGTTGTTTTTTCATACAACATTTTCAGCTTTGTTAACATTGATCTGTTCCTTTCCCTTATGAAATAGCCGTCACAACAGTATAAGACGAATTTAATTTATAAAAGTTTCATTTCTTCAAAAAAAGTGGAAAAAAATTTGTGGCGTTTTGTTCAAAAAACCTTAAGTCCCAACAGCCTATTATAAACATATTGTGCTGAAGATCAATCCATCCTTCTCTTTTCTTTTTGGAAAACGAATCCAACTTTTGAAACATAAAAAAGGATCATAAGAAACAGCGCTTATGATCCTTCTGATAAAATTAAAAAAAGGGATGCCGGGGATTAATAAACAAATGCTGTCCCGACGATGATGAGCAGGATAAATAACACGACGATCAGAGCAAAGTTAAAGTGACCACCCATTGTGCTTCACCCCCTTGTTTTAATATAAAATATGAAACAAATGATGCTTTCGAAAGGGATATCCATTTAGAAATACAGAAAATAATTAAGAAAACTATTTTTTTATAGAAAAAAACAAGTTCTTTATGTTCGAAACCTTAACGGAAATGGAACCGTCTACTGTTTTGAAAAGAAATCAATTTGATATAAGGAGACCAATTATGGAAACTTCAATAGATCAAATAGCAGGATTGCCGCAGCATCAAATAGAAGATTTTCGAAAGCTGATGGAAGACTGGAAAAATGAACTTTTAGTTTATAAATTCGCTTTAGACCAAATGGATACGAAATTTTCGATTATCAGCCAGGAATACAACTTAATTCACGGCCATAATCCGATCGAACACACGAAATCACGCGTGAAAAACTTTGAAAGCCTGATCAACAAGCTTGTAAGAAAAGGCTGCGATATTACAACGAGCGCTGCCAAAGAGCATATAAACGATATCGCCGGACTGAGAATCGTTTGTTCATTTTTGTCGGATATCTACAATATGGTCGAAGTGCTGAAAGAACACGAAGATATTAAAATTTTAAAAGTGAAGGACTACATCAAAAATCCGAAGCCAAACGGCTACAGAAGCCTTCATTTGATTGTAGAAGTGCCCGTTTATTTGACAAACCGGGTGGAGCATGCCAAGGTGGAAATCCAGATCAGAACGATCGCCATGGATTTTTGGGCAAGCCTTGAGCATAAAATTTACTATAAATTAAATAATGAAGTGCCTGATCGGCTGACAGACGAGCTGAAAGAAGCCGCCGATATCGCCAATTATCTGGACGAAAAGATGCTTCATATCAGAAGAAAAGCAGATCAATAAAGAAAGCCGGGACAGACGTTTGATATGCTCCCCTAAAGGTAGACAGATGAAATAAAAAAAGGGATTACGGAAGACATGTTTTTGAACGGCGCGATTTCCGCCGATTATGAAAAAGTAAAGGAAAGAACGGAAAACGTTTGTGAGGTCCTTTCAAACGGACGGTCTGTCCGTATAGATAAGGCGGGCTATATTCTTACGTTTTCAATCGACGGAAGGAAAGGGATTCCGAGCACCGGCATGTATTTGAATCCCGGGGAATCCGGCAACCTGCCTTCGGGTGAAGCGTATATCGCGCCGCTTGAAGGTACGGCAAACGGCCAAATCGAAATAGACGGGTCGCTGGCCGGCATCGGAACATTAAGCTCACCGCTCGTGTTAACGATTGAAGACGGACGGATCACGGATGCTGAGGGCGATGCCGCCGAACAGCTGCTGAACATTCTTGGGAGCGGCGACGGCCGGTGCCTCGGCGAGTTCGGCATCGGGACAAATGACCGCGCCAGAATAACCGGTGTCGTTCTCGAAGACGAAAAAGTTCTCGGCACCATACACACCGCATTCGGAAGCAACAACACGTTCGGCGGCACGATTGCAGCGGGTGTACATATTGACGGGGTGGTAACAAAGCCGACGGTTTATATTGATGATGAGCTGTTCATGGAAAATGGGACATTAAAAAAACAGAGCTGACGAGGCTCTGTTTTTTTAAAACGCGAATTATTGCGCCCGGCGTTCTTCCTTTTCGACTAAATCGTATACCGCTGTCCCGGCGATTTGCCCGGCCGTTTTCAGCCGGTCTTTGCTGATATGCTCAATCGTGTCGTAAGGGGTATGATACCATGGCTCCAAGGATTCGGTCCCCGGCTCCATCCAAATAAAATTGGCTGAATCGATTCCCGCGTCATGGAAAGGAACGTGATCTGATGAACCGCCCTTTCTCAAGGCTAGAACATCCTTTCCGATGTTCGCTGCGGCATTTTTGCTTAATTCCCAGATGAGATTTGCGGAACCGTCAGGTGTATTGATATAAAGCTGTGAAGCATTTTCCCAGCTTGTAGCGACCATGTCTAAGTTGAAGTTTGCTTTGCTTCTTTTTAATTCCTCCCCGGACAGCTTGCTGACATAATATCTCGAGCCGACAAGCCCGATTTCTTCAGCACCGAACGTAATAAAGCGGATTTCTTTATCGGTCGGGATGTTTTTCATAATCCGCGCCAGCTCAAGGACGGTGGAAGTTCCCGATGCATTGTCATTGGCTCCGGGCGCTTCGGGGACGCTGTCATAATGCGATGTGACATACACGATATCCGGATTTTTGATTCCTTTCGGTTTACGGACGCCGATGACGTTTTGAGAGGTTTGATTCGGGAAGGACTTGAGCTTTAGCGTTGCTTCCCGTTCTGTGAGCAGTTTTTCGCCGTCTTCCTTTTTGACGCCGACGACCGGAATGCCGGTTTTATTCCCGCTGAGGTTTGGCGTAAGCGGAACGAGGCTGTCTGCATTGTTATAGATGATAACCCCGGCAGCGCCCGCATCTTCCGCATTTTTCACCTTTTCATAAAACGTCAGCTCCCCTCTTAAAATAACGGCGATTTTCCCTTTCGCTTCTTCTGTGAAATCGCCGGCAAGACCGAGTCCGGCGTCATAGAGCGGAGCGGTCAGACCTTTGCCTGAAGTAGGAGCCGAACCTGCCGCAGGCCGGGACGATATTTCACTGCCACGGACGGTGAGCGTTCCTTCTAATCTGTCGGGGATGCTGAACGTCTGTGTACTCACTTTCAAATTCGATTTTTTCATTTGAGACGCGATGAATGCCGCGCTCTTTTTTTCTGCTTTCGTGCCTGTTACACGCGGCCCGATCGTCTCGCTTAAGTGGTAAATCGTTTGGTAAGCGCGGTTCTCATTGAATTTCTTGGCGATTTTCCCTTCCTGTTTCGATTGAATCGCTTGCGCTGCATGTACCGCGGACGTGCCCTCGGCTGCCGGCAGGAAAACGCCCCCCATAAGAACGGCTGCAGCCATACTAATGGCCATCATTTTCTTCTTCATTTCAAACCCTCCCTGATCGATCTTTAGTACAGAAAGATTCGCATTGCGAAAGAAAAATCCTGCCCCGGAAAAATAAATGAGGCGTAAGACTCGTTCAGTGCTGTTTATAAGGGAAGCGAGATCCATAAAAAAGAATCTGTTTGATATAAAAAAAGCAGTTGACGGGCGGGGTCCTTTCTGATTAAAATACGTCGAATAATCAGAATTCTGATTTTGAATCACATATGTGAATGGTGGAGGGTGTTATGTCTGTAAAATCCGCAGTACGCGTCATGCGTATATTTGAACTGCTTACAACCCATCCGGATGGGTTAACAATAAAGGAGATCGCAAGAGAATTAGCGCTTCCGCAGAGCAGCACATTCCACTTGGTTGTAACGCTTTTTGAAGAAGGCTATCTTCAGCAGGATGCGGGTAAGCGCTACAGGCTTGGAGCAAAGCTGATTCAAATTGGAACCGCTGCCATGGAATCGGTTGATATATCAGCCCAGGGCGTTCCTTATTTAAAACGGCTGATGGACGGCGTGCAGGAAACGGTGTTCATGGCCGTCCTGTCCGACGATCAGCTTGTCTATATTGCAAAGATCGACAACAACCGGTCGATCAGAACGACCGCACAGCCCGGATCGCGAAAGCCGCTATATTGCACAGGTCTCGGCAAAGCCTTTTTAGCCTTCATGCCGGAGGACGAAAGAAGGAAGCTTATCGACCGCATCGAATTCGTCCGGTTTACAAAAAACACGATGACAAGCAGGGAACAACTGGAGGAACAGCTGAAACAGTTTGCAGAATTGGGATATGCAATTGATGACGAAGAAAATGAAGAAGGCTTGTTTTGTTTGGCAGCTCCGGTATACGGATCAGACAGCGTCATCAAGGCGGCCATCAGCACGGCGGGACCCAAGGACCGCATGTTGAAAAGGAAGGATGTCATTGCCGAACAGCTTCTTGAAACAGCGGGAAAAATAACGGAAGCAATTGGCGGCTATGTTCAGCCGCCCCGCATGAAGGGGGGATTTTGATGGATGTCATAAGCATAGGAGAAGCGATGGCACTGTTTACTCCGAATGAAGACGGTCCCCTCAGATACGCGCGAAACTATTCTGCGAGAATTGCGGGAGCCGAAACAAACACATTGATCGGCCTTGCTAAGCTCGGGAAAAAAACGGGCTGGATCAGCAGGCTGGGAAAGGATGAGTTCGGGGCCATGATTCTTTCTTCTGTAAGAGGGGAAGGGGTCGACGTCAGCCGGGTCAAGATCGATGCGGACGCACCGACAGGCTTGTTTTTTAAAGAAAGGGCAAACGAGGCGCAAGTAAATGTCTTCTACTACAGGAACGGCTCTGCCGCAAGCTTTCTCGAAAAGGGCGATATCGATGAGGATTATATCAAAAACGCCGGTTTTCTGTACATTACCGGGATCACGCCGGCTTTGAGCGAGAGCGCTTCAGAAGCGGTGTTTTATGCGGTTAAGCTTGCCAGAAAGCATCATAAACCGGTCGTATTTGATCCGAATGTAAGAAAAAAGCTCTGGGAACCGGAACGTGCGAGACAGACGATATTGGAACTTGTCAAACAGTCTGATGTCGTTTTGCCGGGACTAGGCGAAGGCCGGTTTTTATTCGGGACAGATGATGAGAAAGACATCGCAGAGGCTGTTCACCAGCTCGGTTCTGATATTGCCGTCGTCAAGCTGGGGGCAAAAGGGGCCTACTACTCTTCCAAAAATGAGAGCGGTTACGAAAGAGGCTACGAGATTCAGAGAGTAAGAGATCCCGTGGGAGCCGGAGACGGCTTTGCCGCCGGCATTCTGTCGGGCTTGATTGAAGGCATTCCGCTCCCGGAGGCTGTTAAAAGAGGCTGCGCGGTCGGCGCTATGGTGACATTGGTAAACGGTGATATTGAAGGGCTGCCGGACCGCGATCGATTGTTTGCGTTTATGGAGCAATCCGAAGAGGACGATGTCAGCCGATAGACTTCAAATGAAAGGGTGAGAGAGATGGAGGCTTTATCACAAATTGAAAAACATAAAGTCATTGCGATCGTCCGCGGCTATCATGCGGATGATGCACTCAAAATCGCGGAAGCGTTAAAAGAGGGCGGCATCAGGCTGGTAGAGATGACGCTTAACTCGCCTCAGGCGCTGAAAGCGATAGAGGCCGTTTCAGAACGATATGGAGATGACATGCTTGTCGGAGCGGGCACGGTGCTCGACGCCGAATCGGCGAGAGCGGCTTTGTCGGCCGGTGCCCGGTTTATCCTGTCCCCGACCGTCAATGAAGAAACGATTAAGCTGACAAAACGGTATGGGGCGGTGAGCATTCCGGGAGCTTTTACCCCGACTGAGATTTTGACGGCTTACGAAAGCGGCGGGGATATCATCAAGGTGTTTCCGGGAACGATGGGACCAGGCTATATCAAGGATATTCACGGGCCGCTCCCGCAGATTCCCCTGCTTCCGACGGGAGGCGTCGGATTGGACAATATCCGCGAGTATTTGGATGCCGGAGCCGTCGGAGCGGGAATAGGAGGCGCCCTCGTCAAAACGAATGAAGAGGTCACAGGTCCGTATTTAGAAAACCTGAAAGAAAAAGCAAAGCAATTTGTCGAAGCAATCAAAAGGGGATGAGTGATATGAAGATTACAGGCTTTGAATGTTTTCAAGTGCCGCCGCGCTGGCTGTTCTTAAAAATCGAAACGGATGAAGGCATCACCGGATGGGGTGAACCGGTGATCGAGGGCAAGGCCGCAACCGTTAAAACGGCGGTCGGCGAATTAATGGAATACTTGATCGGCAAAGACCCGATGGATATTGAAGATCACTGGAACGTAATGTACAGAGGCGGGTTTTACAGGGGCGGCCCGATTCTGATGAGCGCGATAGCGGGAATCGATCAGGCGCTTTGGGACATTAAAGGAAAATTTTATAATGCACCCGTCCATCAGCTTCTCGGCGGGAAGTGCAGAGACTCCATTAAAGTCTATTCATGGATTGGAGGAGACCGGCCTCAAGACGTCGGTCTGGCCGCAAAGCAGGTGGTCGAAAAGGGTTTTACAGCCGTCAAAATGAACGGTACGGAAGAGCTCCAATATATTGACTCGCACGAAAAAATCGATCAGGTGATCGAGAGAATCGCGGCCGTCAGGGAAGCGGTCGGCCCCTACGTTGGCATCGGCATCGATTTTCACGGCAGGGTGCACAAGCCGATGGCAAAAATATTGGCGAAGGAGCTTGAGGCTTTTCGTCCGATGTTCATTGAAGAGCCTGTGCTGCCGGAGAACAATGAGGCGCTCAGGGATATCGCAAACCTTGTCTCGATACCGATTGCCACAGGTGAGCGGATGTTCTCAAAATGGCAGTTTAAACAACTGTTGACAGATGGCTATGTCGATATCATCCAGCCCGATTTGTCACATGCCGGAGGCATTACTGAATGCAAAAAGATCCTCTCGATGGCGGAAGCGTTTGATGTCGCGGCGGCCCCTCACTGTCCGCTCGGCCCGATCGCACTGGCGGCCTGCCTGCAGGTTGATGCGACTTGCCACAACGCCTTCATTCAGGAGCAGAGCTTGGGGATCCATTACAATAAAGGCACGGATCTGCTCGATTATATGCTGGATCAAGATGTCTTCTTCTACGAAGACGGCTATGTCCGCATTCCAAACGGGCCCGGCCTCGGCATCGATATCAACGAAGATCATGTCAGAAAAATGGCCGAAATCGGACATAACTGGCGAAACCCGGTATGGCGGCACAGCGACGGCAGTGTGGCAGAATGGTGAAAAATGATGGCGTTTTCATTCTAAAAAAGGTGTGAGGAAGGGAGAGGCGTAATGAAAGCAGCAAATGCAAAAGGGAAACCGACGAAGGTTCGGGTGCGCGTATTGTTGTTTATCTTTGTATGTGTCGTGATTAATTATATGGACCGCAGCAATATTTCGGTGGCCGCCTCACGGTTGGGGGACGACCTGAACTTATCAGCCGTTCAATTAGGCTTGATTTTTTCGGCCTTTGGCTGGGCATATTGTGCGCTGCAAATCCCGGGAGGCGGTCTTGTCGATCGGTTTGGCCCGAGGCTTGTCTACGGCTTTACGCTGATTACCTGGTCGCTTGCAACATTGCTGCAGGGGTTTGCCCGCGGCTTTGGCTCGCTTTTCGGTCTGCGGCTGGCGACAGGTGCCTTTGAGGCGCCGGCCTTTCCGGCGAACAACCGGGTGGTGACGTCATGGTTTCCTGAGCAGGAAAGGGCATCAGCCATCGCCTTTTATACATCCGGGCAGTTTGCGGGCCTCGCGTTTTTGACGCCGGCGCTTACTGCCATCCAGCATATCGTCGGCTGGCGCGGCCTGTTTATCGTCACAGGTGTGATCGGAATCATCTAGGGTATCGTCTGGTATGCGTTTTACCGTGATCCGGACCGTCATCCGAAAGTTAACAAAGCCGAGCTCGAACACATAGAAAAAGGCGGGGGAATCGTCCGCCGGCGTCAGGAGACAAAAGAGGAAAAAAACGCATTCAATTGGACGCATTTCAAACAGGTGACTGCTCACCGGAAGCTGTGGGGCATATATATCGGCCAATTTGCCGTCAATTCAACGCTATGGTTTTTTCTCACATGGTTTCCGACATACCTTGTGAAATATAGGGGGCTTGATTTTCTGGAGTCCGGTTTTCTTGCTTCGCTTCCTTTTCTTGCGGCCTTTATCGGTGTGCTGTTGTCTGGATTTCTGTCCGACTTTCTCGTGAAAAGGGGCGTATCCGCAGGGGTGGCCCGCAAGACCCCGATCATTACCGGACTATTCCTGTCGATTTCGATTATCGGGGCCAATTATGTTAATCAAACATCGTTGATTATACTGTTTATGACCCTTGCTTTTTTTGGGAACGGCCTTGCCTCCATCACATGGGTGCTCGTGTCTTCTCTTGTACCGAAGCACCTGATCGGGCTTACGGGAGGTGTCTTTAATTTCGTCGGAAGTCTCGCTTCAGTCATCGTTCCGATTGTCATCGGCTTTCTGGCTGACGGCGGAAGCTTTGCTCCCGCACTCGTCTTTACCGGGGTTCTTGCCTTAACTGGCGCTATCCTATATCTTTCTCGTAGGAAAAGTCGAACGGATTCAACTGCAAGACGAGTCAAATGAAAACCGAAATATCTCGATATAAAGATTCTCGACCACCGAATGATCGGCGGTTTTTTGGCTTTTTAGGAATAATTTCCGGGATTCGCCGCAAAATAACGGAAAACTATTCGATCAGGTGCTTCCAATGAATACATATTTTCGAAAAGATTATCATCTCGGTTCTTTTCATTTTTTTTCAACACCGCATATCGTGACATTGCTCGTGATTGCAGCACTCGGCGTTTGTCTGTTCGTCTTTCGGCGGACCCTCCAAGAGCCTAAATGGAACCGGGTGATTCGTTATGCTTTTGTTACGATTCTGATCATTTCAGAGATCAGTTATCATTCGTGGTTCATTTATGTCCGCTCATGGACGCCGCGCTATTGTCTGCCCCTTCATCTGAGCGATCTTTCCGTTTATCTCGTCATCATTTTGCTGCTCACAAAAAATCTGAACTTGTTTAAATTCCTATACTTTGCCGGATTGGGAAGCGCGCTTCAGGCCATGCTGACACCGGATTTGGGAAGATACGGTTTTCCGCACTTCAGGTTTTTCGAATTTTTCATTTCCCACGGGCTCGTCGTGCTGGCCTGCCTGTTCATGGTTGCCGCCGGGAAGTATAAACCGACGGTTCGCTCTCTTTGGATCACCTTTCTCATCATCAATGTATACGCGGGTATCATATTCGTGATCAACCGCATGCTGGAATCAAACTATATGTACATGATGAGAAAGCCGGGAGGCGGCGCATCGCTTCTCGATGTTCTCGGACCGTGGCCGTGGTATATCCTGTCGTCAGAAGCTGTGACTATCGTTTTCTTCTATCTCCTGTATGCTCCGTTTTGGATGAAAAAGAAAATGGAACGGTGACGTGTTTATTTTTCGAAAAAGGGGAATAGAACAAAAAAAGAGAAGGAGATGGAAACGATATGAAAAGCGACAGTACCATGCACATTATTTCTTGTACAGACAATAACTATGCACAGCATTTGAGCGTCATGTTCACCTCGCTGCTAATGAACATGGACAAAAATCGCGATGTCAAGCTGTACGTGATTGACGGCGGTATTGAAGAGGAGAATAAAGAACGGCTGAAAAAAACGGTCCATCGTTTCGGAGTTCCCGTCACATTTCTCGATGTAGAAAAAAGCAGGTACGACCGCGCCGTCGAGAGCAGCCATATTACAAAAGCGGCATACTACAGAATTTCGATTCCTGATTTGATCAGGGACGAAACCGTGAAGAGAATGATATATGTTGATTGTGACGCACTGGTGTTAGAGGATATAGCAAAGCTGTGGGATATGGACATTTCCCCTTATTTTGTAGCGGCAGTCGAAGACGCCGGCCAGCACGAACGCCTGAAAAAAATGAAAATCAGCGAAACTGCGAAATACTTCAACTCCGGCCTCATGATTATAGATATGGACAAATGGAGAAAACACAGCATTTCGGAAAAAGTGATCAACTTTATTAACAGCAACAGCGAAGACATGTTTGTATTCCATGACCAGGATGCGCTCAACGCGATTCTTTATGACCAGTGGCATGATCTTCATCCAAGATGGAACGCCCAGACCCATATCATGCTGAAGGAAAAAACGCCGGCGACTCTTTTGGACAAGAAGCGGTATATGGAAACAAGGGCAAATCCTGCAATCGTCCATTTCTGCGGAGGGAACAAGCCTTGGAATTCGCAAACCGCACACCCGTATGCACGACATTATTTTGAGTATTTGAAGCGCACAGCATTCCATCAGCCTGCCGACCTTTCTAAAAACCATGTCAGTTAACATGCCAGCCTTCTTTTTTTAGCTTAGATTCCTATATATAATCACGATAACCCTAACGTATCCCCATATCCGCTTGTTTCCTCATGATGGAAACAAGCATTTTTCTGGTCGCGAAATGAACAAAGAATGGAGGAAAAGCATGGCTAAAGTGCTGGTGACGCTAAGCGAACTTTTTTACCGCGCCGCTCCGCGCTTGAAAGAAAAGATTGAGGAGCTTGGGGCGGAATGCCTTTTTTTAGATTCGGAGAATGTAAGAAGAGAGGCTTTAATCACCCATGTCAAGGATGTCGATATTTACGTTCTCGGTGTTGAAAAAGCGGACCGCGAGCTGATCGATGCTGCCGGGAAGCTGCGCTATATCATCAAATTCGGCGCCGGAGTCGACAATATTGATGTGGCATATGCAAGACAGAAGGGGATTTCCGTCACGAATGCCCCGGGACAAAACGCGTCATCAGTCGCTGACCTGGCATTCGGCCTCCTCTTGGCAGGCGCAAGGTCGATTCCCCGGACAAATGACGACGTCAAAAACGGGATTTGGAAGATTTCCATGGGATATGAGCTTGATGGAAAAACGCTCGGGCTCATCGGTTTCGGGGAAATCGGCAAAAAAATCGCCAGACGTGCATCGGGATTTAATATGAATATTATGGCATACGGCACATACAAAGATTACAAATCGGCAAAGCAATTGAATGTGCGCTTTGCTGAACTCGATGACCTGCTGGCGAAATCTGATTTCGTCTGCATCAGCACATCATTGAGGCCGGAAACGTTTCATCTGGTGAACGAAGAACGCCTGGCGAAAATGAAAAATACGGCTTTTCTGATCAATATTGCCCGCGGAGAAGTCATCGATGAGAATGCGCTTATACAAGCGCTTGAACAGAAAAAGATCCGGGGTGCAGCGTTGGATGTTTTTGAGACAGAACCTCCATCTGCCCGGGTTACAAGCCTCCCCAATGTGATCTGCACCTCTCATATCGGCGGTGCAACTTTTGAAAGCATCAGGCGCATTGAAAAAATTACATCGGAAAACATCGAAAGGTTTCTAGGCAACGAGCCTTTAACATTCACCGTAGAATCGGGCAAAGCACGGACATAAAGAAAGAGGCGGTACAAAGGAAACCGTCTCTTTTTTCTTTAGGATCTTTGGAAAAACTCCACCAATTCTCCATCAGGACCGAAAATAAAGAAATAGCGGTAGCCGTTCGGCAGTTCGGTGATTTCGTCTTCAAAAAGCTGAATGTCCCTTTCTTTTACACGGGCGAAGTCCTCATCAATATGATCGGTAGAAACGGCAAAGTGATGAACCTTTCCTTCCTGCGGAAGCTTGTCATTGTATCCCTCGATAAGCTCGAGTTCCGTTTCGTTCCGGTTTTCAAATCCGAGAAATGCAAGCTTCATGATGCCGTTCGTGTGTGTGAGCCTGTCTTTCAGCTTCATGCCGACAACGTCCTGATAAAATGCAATCGAAGCCTCAATATCTCTTCACCATTAGACCTACATGGTCGATTTGTGCCATATCGTCTTTTCTCCTCCTTTTTCTACACCATCTTAAAAAATCGGAATCATCTGTCAATTTAATGATCTTCCTTTGCATAAAAACAGGGACGGAGCGTTATGGTAGGATAGAGAAATACTAAACATAAGGACTGAACAGAATGAAGACGCTAAAGATCAAGCAAGCCTATGCAGCAAAGATTAAAAAAGGCTATCCCCTCATTTTAAAGGAAGCCGTTTTATCCAAGTGCGACGATATCGCTGAAGGATCGCTCATCGGCCTCACCGATGAAACGGGCGGTTTTTTGGGGAAAGGCTATTACGGAGTGCAGAATAAAGGAATCGGCTGGGTGCTCACGCAAAACAGGGATGTGCCCATTGACCAGCAGTTTTTTCTCAGCCGTTTGGCAAAAGCTTTTCAAGAGCGGGACGAGCGTTTCTGCGATTCCGATACGACGGCATTCCGCGTATTTAACGGAGAGGGCGACGGAATCGGCGGATTGACGATCGATTATTATGACGGATATTTTTTGATCCAGTGGTACAGCAAAGGCATTTATGCCTATAAGGAATCGGTTGTGGCAGCGCTCGATGAACTCTCGGACTACAAAGCCATTTACGAGAAAAAACGGTTCAGTTCGGCCGGGCAGTATGTCGAAGACGATGATTTTGTAAAAGGAGCGAGAGGAGAATTTCCGATCATCGTAAAAGAAAACGGGATTCATTTTGCTGTCTATCTCAATGACGGCGCCATGACCGGCGTTTTTCTCGATCAGCGCAACGTCCGGAAGGCGATTAGAGACCGCTATGCAGAAGGAAAAACAGTATTGAACACTTTCTCATATACCGGCGCGTTTTCCGTCGCTGCTGCGTTAGGCGGCGCGGCGAAAACGACAAGCGTCGATGTCGCAAACCGCAGCTTGAACAGGACAATCGAACAGTTCAGCGTGAACGGCCTTGATCATGAAGCGCACGATATTAAAGTAATGGATGTGTTCAACTACTTTTCGTATGCTGTCAAAAAGCAGCTCTCTTATGATCTGGTCATTCTCGATCCGCCCTCTTTTGCAAGAACGAAAAAACGTACGTTCAGCGCTGCAAAGGATTACAAAAATCTGCTGAAAGAAACGATTGCGATCACCAAAAACGAAGGCGTTATCGTCGCTTCGACAAACAGCAGCGCCTTCGGAATGAATAAGTTTAAAGGGTTTATCGATGCGGCGTGCAAAGAAACGGGGACAAGCTGCACCGTCCTTGAAGAATATTCGCTCCCCGAAGATTTTAAAACGGTGAAAAGCTATCCGGAAGGCAATTATTTAAAAGTCGTGTTTTTGCGGATTCATCACCGATAAAGAACGGTTTCTTTCAATAAAAAATCTGAAAACGATACCTCTTGAGAGATTATTCATGTATATTGATATTACGTGAAAAATTGAACAGGGGGACGTTATGGATTACGGAGTCATGTTATCAATTGGAATTTATATGGCTGGAATGCTTTTGATTGGATATTTCGCCTACAGGCGGACATCCAATTTAACCGATTATATGCTTGGCGGAAGAAACCTTGGACCGGCTGTCACCGCTTTGAGCGCGGGCGCTTCAGATATGAGCGGCTGGCTTTTGATGGGCCTTCCGGGTGCGATGTACGTAAACGGGCTGAGCAGCGGCTGGATTGTCGTGGGACTGACGGCCGGAGCTTATTTAAACTGGCTGTATGTCGCACCGAGGCTTAGAACGTATACGGAAACGGCCGGCAACAGCATCACGATTCCCGATTATTTTGAAAACCGTTTTAAGGACGGTTCGAGAATTTTAAGGATTACATCAGCCTTTGTCATTTTGATCTTTTTTACCTTTTATACGTCATCCGGAATGGTCGCTGGAGGAGAGCTCTTCAAAACCGCCTTTCATCTCGATTACCGGATCGGCATCTGGCTGACGGCCGGTGTCGTCGTTTTGTACACGCTGTTCGGCGGCTTTTTGGCGGTAAGCTGGACCGACTTTGTACAGGGAACGATCATGTTTATTGCGCTGATCCTGGTGCCCCTCGTTGTTTTTATCCATTTAGGGGGAATTGCGCCTGCTTTTTCTGATATCAGCGCCGTCGATCCGCACCTTCTGCAGCCGTTTAAAGGAACGACTGCGATTGGCGTACTGTCGCTCCTTGCATGGGGGCTCGGCTATTTTGGACAGCCTCATATTATCGTCAGGTTTATGGCGATTTCCAATGTGAAAGAAATGAAGAGCGCCCGCAGGATCGGCATGAGCTGGATGATATTCTCAATCTGCGGCGCGATGCTGACAGGTCTTATCGGCATCGCCTATTTCAGCGTAAACCACCTGCCTTTAAAAAATCCGGAAACGGTATTTATCGTTCTTTCTGATCTGCTGTTCCCTTCCGTAATCACAGGGTTTTTGCTGGCGGCCATTTTGGCGGCTGTGATGAGTACGATTTCCTCGCAGCTGCTCGTCACGTCAAGCGCGCTTACGGAAGATTTTTATAAAGCGTTTATTCGGAAGAACGCATCTGACAAAGAGCTTGTTCTTGTCGGAAGGCTTGCTGTTCTTGTCATTTCGCTGATCGCGCTGATCATGGCGCTCCATCCGAACGAAACGATTTTGAACCTTGTCGGCTATGCGTGGGCCGGTTTTGGAGCAGCCTTTGGGCCGGTTGTCCTGCTGAGCCTGTATTGGAAGCGGATGACGAAGTGGGGAGCGCTTTCGGGAATGCTCTCGGGCGCGCTTACGGTTATCGCCTGGGAACAGGTAAAAGCCTTTGCTGCGGTCTATGAACTGATTCCCGGTTTTATTGTGAGTACGGCTGTCATCGTGATCGTGAGCCTGCTGACGAAAAAGCCTTCGGCCGAGATTGAAAGCGAGTTTGATACGGCTGTAGAAAATCTGAAAAAGTAAAGGAACATGGAAAAAGGGCCTCCGAAGTTTGATTCGGAGGCCCTTTTTTGGCTACACGGCAATAAGCGAAATAAGAAATGGCGCGGCGCAAAGCGTAATGATCGCTGCCAAAATCATCGATACGCTTGAAATCGTTCCGGATACGGAGCTGAGCTCAAACGCTTTTGACGTACCGGCGCCGTGTGCGCTTGTTCCAAGCAGCACGCCTCTGGCGATTTCATTATCGATTCTGAAATAACGGATGACCATCGGGCCGATCACTGTGCCGAACAAAGCGGTCAAAATGACAAACACGGCGGTAACCGCAGGCACTCCGCCGATCATTTCAGAGACGCTCATTGCGATTGGCGTTGTCACTGATCTTGGAACGAGGCTCTCAATAAGATCCGCATTCAGCTTGAACAGCTTTGCGATAAACGCTGTTGACAAAATGGCGATGCAGCTTCCTACCGCCACGTTAATGATAATTTCAGCGGCATACTTTTTTAAAATAGGAAAGTATTTATACAGCGGAATCGCAAAAGCTACAGTAGCCGGCTGAAGCATATCGGTTAAAAGGCGCCCTCCGGCATTGTAGGCGTCAAAAGGCACGTTGATCAAAAGCAGCAGGCCGACCAATATGAGCGGCGTGATCAGTAAAGGCGAAGCATACACCTTCGGATGGCGTTTGTACACCGCCTTGGCTCCCATATAGATCAAGACTGTTGCGATCAGACTTAAGCATCCGATGAACATGTTTTTTTCCTTTCCTTTCTTTTAGCAATGATTTGCGTCAGCATCCCTGTCGATACCATAACGACAAACGTGCTGATCAGAACGACGAGTATAATGCTTGTTCCGAAGTGTTTGAGAATATCCCCATAGTTCATAATCCCGACTGCTGAAGGGATAAAGAACAATAGAAGTTCCGCGAGAAGCCACAATGCCCCGATTTCAACCCATTCAAGCTTAATGACCTTGAAATGGAGGAGCGCAAAAACGACGATAATCCCGAGGATGCTTCCGGGAATATTTATATGAAGAACGTCTACAATCAGATTCATCAAACGCGCAATGAAAAATAAAAGAGCGACCTGACTTATTCCTTTAATGAATGTTTTCATGTCATTATCCCCCTTTCTAGACAAAAGTGTACATGAGATTAAAGTATAGGTAAAATACATATACAGAATAATGATTATTCATTTTATCTATATGGGAATACGAGAAATCAGGGCGAAAGAAACAGTTAATTGACTAAAACTGTAAAACGGCTGACGGAATAGACTTCCTGTTTTCTGTGACCATTACACCTTCCTGCTCCCGTGTCTTTGGTCTTTCCACGATGAGAAGAGGGATTGGATTCGTGCAAAAAGACTGGTCTGATATTCTTAAAAAACGGCTTGTTTCAGATTGTTCACCATGTACAAATCCCTAAAAACAGTATTTAAAGCCTATTCAACATCCGTGCTTTTCGACTTAAACTATAAATATTGGAAATGTGCGCAAGTCTAGTAAAAGATGTGAATCTATGCTTGATCGGATCAAGAAAAAGTCATTCCACATCATCATGCAATTTCAGAGGTGACAAAAATGGACTACTCAGGCACGCTGGAGAAGATACACGGGGTTCTCTCCCACAAGGCCCAAGAGCTCGAAGAACAAATTTCAAGACTGGAACGGGCAAAGCGCGATGTTGAAAGAGAACAAGGCTTAGGCATCGAAGAAATCAGACAGATTTTGCGTCCGGGTCTTGGAGAAGCATGGACCGGAAGCCGGGCAGCCGACTTTGATGAAGCACGTGATGAAGCGCACACCGCCATGTACAGGATATTTAACGATGATTATGAGAGGTATATCCATAAAATCGATTTGAAAATATTTGCATTAGACGCTGAAAAAGGGGCGGTCGAGGCTGCGAGCTGGTCTGCTGACCGGGCGGACTATCTGCTGGAAAAAGGGGATGAAGCGCTCGATGCCCTGCATAGTACAATCAACGGTCTAAAAGGGTGGTTGAAATGAGCAAAACGATCAAACTGAACCATGGCGCGGTCATGAAACAGCTGGATCAAGTGAAAAGGGCGCTTGACTCGCTCTCTCTGCAAGGGCCGTCTGCCGGATCGCTTGGGCAAAATAAGCTTGATTTTACAGCAAAGTGGCTTGAACGGGAGGAAACCATCCGCGATATGGTGAACCAGTACAAAGAAGCTGTTCAAAAAAATATCGAAGACACTTGTTCAAACGTGGATAGCCTGAAGGAGCAGGATGAGGCCATCGCCAGAAAATAAGCGCCGCCGGCAGCAAGCCGGCAGCGCTTTTTTATATTGGGCGGGGTGCAGAAAATGTTGAATTTGGTTTAAAATATGGTGTGAAGCGAAAATCGTGCACGAAGCTCTGAAAGGATGTCAACCAAATGGACATACGTCATTTAACTTATTTTTTAGAAGTGGCCCGCCTGAAAAGCTTTACGAAGGCTGCCCAGTCGCTATACATCTCACAGCCGACGATTTCCAAAATGATCAAGAATCTTGAAGAGGAGCTGGGAATCGAGCTGTTTTACCGGCGCGGAAGGCAGATTGAACTGACTGACGCCGGCCAAAGCATGTACGTGCAGGCGCAGGAAATCACGAAATCGTTTCAAAATTTAACTTCAGAGCTGAACGATTTGATGGACGTAAAAAAAGGGCATGTCAGGATCGGACTGCCGCCGATGATCGGTTCAGGCTTTTTTCCGAAGGTCATCGGTGAATTTAGGGACAAATATCCGAATGTCACGTTTCAGCTTGTTGAACACGGGTCTGTGAAAGTGCAGGAGGGCGTAGAGGACGGATCGCTCGATATCGGGGTCGTCGTCCTGCCGGCGAAAGAAGAGGTCTTTCACTCGTTTACGATCGTAAAAGAAGATTTAATGCTGCTCGTTCATCCGTCACACCGTTTTGCCGGCGAAAAGGAGATCGAGCTTCGCCAATTGAGTGAGGAACCGTTTATTTTCTTTCGCGAAGACTTCGTCCTTCATGAACGGATCATTACAGCATGTTTGAAGGCCGGATTTCGGCCGAACGTAATTTATGAAACATCCCAATGGGATTTTATCAGTGAAATGGTGTCGGCCAATCTCGGAATCGGCCTGCTCCCTGAAAGAATCTGCCGGGATCTTGACCCCGAGCGGGTGAAGGTCATTCCTGTTGTCAGACCGTCCATACCCTGGCATGTCGCCGTCATATGGAGAAAGGACCGCTATCTTTCATTTGCAGCCAGAGCCTGGATCGACCACACCAAATCGTATATATGGAGCCCGAACGAAAGAATAGGAAGGAATGAAGCATGATGAACCGACAAGATGCCGCCCAAGCAATAGAGAAAGTCAGAAAAGAAAACCCGCTCGTGCATAATATGACGAACAACGTCGTGACGAACTTCACCGCAAACGGCTTATTGGCCCTCGGCGCTTCCCCTGTTATGGCCTATGCAAGGGAAGAGGCGGCCGACATGGCGAAAATTGCCGGCGCTCTCGTATTGAACATCGGCACGCTGAGCCTTGAGGTCGTTGAGTCGATGATCATCGCCGGAAAATCGGCGAATGAACACGGCGTTCCCGTTATCCTTGACCCCGTCGGCGCCGGCGCGACGCCGTTTCGAACGGCATCCGCCCAGCGCATCATGCGAAAAGTCAAGATCTCTGCCGTCAGGGGCAATGCCGCCGAAATCGCCAACACGCTCGGTGAAGAAAGCTGGGTGATAAAGGGAGTTGACGCCGGAGAAGAAAAAGGCGACCGGATCGCTCTGGCCAAAAAAGCGGCCAGCGTCTGGAATACAACTGTTATCATCACCGGTGCCGAAGACGTCATCACCGACGGGACAAAGCTGTATACCGCCGGAAACGGGCATGAGCTGCTGACGAAGGTGACGGGTACGGGCTGTCTCTTGACGTCTGTCATCGGCGCGTTTTGCGCCGTTGAAAAAGAAGCCTGCAAAGCCGCTGTATCAGCCGCGGTTTTTTATGGCTGCGCGGCGGAAATAGCCGCCGAAAAAACGGCGCATCAAGGGCCCGGAAGCTTTCAGATTGAATTTTTGAATCAGCTTGCCGCCGTCAATTCAGAGGATATAGAAGAGCGCGGCTTGATCATGGAGGTGGAGTAGGATGGCGCGTATTGTGCGGAAAAACATGAAAGACATGCTGTCCGTATACTTTATTATGGGCTCAAATAATACGGACGGCGACCCTTTGGCCGTGATTGAAGCTGCCTTAGAGGGCGGCGCGACTCTCTTTCAATTCCGCGAAAAAGGAGACGGGGCGCTAAAAGCGGACGAAAAAAGAGCTTTTGCGAAAAAAGTGCAGGCTCTGTGCCGCGAAGCTGGAGTCCCTTTCATCGTCAATGACGACGTTGAGCTTGCCCTTGAACTTGACGCCGACGGCGTTCACATCGGCCAGGATGACGAAAAGGCCGGGGACGTCCGGGCCAGAATCGGGGACAGGATTCTCGGCGTGTCAACGCATACGCTTGAAGAAGTGCTGCAGGCGGAAAAGGACGGGGCCGATTATATCGGAGCAGGGCCGATTTATCCGACGGAAACGAAGCGGGATGCGAAAGCCGTCCAAGGCGTCGCCCTGTTGAAAGAAATGCGGAAGCGGGGCATCGGCATTCCTGCGGTCGGAATCGGCGGGATCACGCTTGAAAACTGCGCGCCTGTCGTGGAAGCAGGAGCGGACGGCATCAGCATCATCAGCGCCATCAGCAAGTCCTCTGATCCGAAACAGGCCGCTGCTCGGTTTCGCACGAAGGTTGAAGCCGTTAAAAGCGAAAATTCCTAAAACGGGGTTTGCGCTTTTAAAATTGTTCATCTATAAACCGCTCCAAGAACCGCTCAATGATAATATAGGAAACACCGAGCGATGAGGCGGTGCGGCCGAGGGAGGAAATGTTCAGACGGTAATCGGTCAGCGCTTCTTTTTTACTTCTTGACGAAATCGTCTTCTTAATCGAATCGACGATCGCCGGATAAGATTCGACAATCGTATTTCGCAAAATAATCGTCTCCGGATTCAACGTTTTGATGATGTTGACGAGTCCCACGCCTATGTAAAAGCCGAATGTCTCGAACGTTTCCAGCATCTTTTGATCGCCGCGGTCGGCCAGCTCCTTGACCGTTTGATACAAAGGGGCCTTGGTATGCGAAAGATACGGAGAAAAAACGGCTCTTTCCGACGCATACAGCTCCCAGCAGCCTTTATTTCCGCATCTGCATAGAGGGCCGTTAATGTCGATCGACATGTGCCCCGCTTCTCCCGAAAACCCTTGCACGCCCCTGAACAGTTTGCCGTTCATCAAAATTCCTAAGCCGATGCCGGCATTGATGCTTACGAAAATGGCGTGTTCCAAATGTCCGGAATCGCCGTACTCCCTTTCGCCGATGGCTCCGGCATTCGCTTCATTTTCAACGAAAACCGGTACATTGTACGCTTTCTCAAGAAGGCTTTTTACTTGGAGAAGGTGAATCGGTTTATTCGGGGTGAAAACGACGTTCTGGTCATTGTCGACCAGGCCCGGCACACACACTCCGATCCCTGTCAAACCGTAATGGGAATCAGGTATCTTTGCGATGGCAAGTTCGATCAGTTCAATGAGGGCCTGCTCTGTCGCCGGAATGTCCGTCTCATCAAGTTCACGCTCGTATTGCTCAATAATCTCGCCTTCCAGGTCGGTTAAAACGACGATGATGTAATTCGTTCCGATATCAGCCCCGATCGCATAGCCGGCTTTCCGGTTAAATTTCAGCATAACGGGCCGTCTGCCCCCGCTCGATTGACCGCGGCCCGTTTCAAAAATAATGTCCTTTTGCAGCAGGGAAGACACTTGGGAAGAGACCGTTGACTTATTAAGCCCGGTTATTTCTGAAAGCTTTGCCCTTGAGACGGGGGAATTGGCTATGATTTGCTCAAGGATGAGGGCTTTATTCATTTTTTTGACAAGTGCTTGGTCTGCTGTATTCAATCCGATCACTCGCTTTTGATGTAGTGCTTTCATTATAGTACAGCGAATTTAAAAAACTCAAATTTTTCTAATATTGTAATTGAAAGCGCTTCGATCATCTTGTAAAATAAATGGAAAGAAGTTAGTTTAATGGTTAAACAAACTTTTTAGGGGGACTGTGAATGTTTTTTAAAGAAGTAGAAACGGTCAAGTATGAAGGGGCAGACTCGGATCATCCATACGCTTTTAAATATTACAACCCTGATGAACGGATCGGCGGCAGAACGATGAAGGAGCATCTCCGTTTTGCTGTTTCTTATTGGCATACGTTTGATGCGGACGGAAGCGATCCGTTCGGAGACGGGACGATCAGCCGCTCATGGAACAGGATGACGCATCCGCTGGATAAGGCGAAAACGCGCGCTGAAGCGGCATTCGAATTTTTTGAGAAGCTCGGCGTGCCATACTTCTGCTTTCATGACGTTGACGTCGTTCAGGAAGGCGATACATTGCGGGAAACGTTTCTTTATTTGGATAAAATGGTGTCATTTCTTAAGGAGATGATGGAGACAAGCGGGGTGAAGCTATTATGGAACACAGCAAATATGTTTACGCATCCGCGATTTGTGCACGGCGCCGCCACATCCTGCAATGCGGACGTATATGCGATTGCAGCGGCAAAAGTGAAAAAGGGGCTGGAAATCGCCAAGGAGCTCGGCGCTGAAAACTATGTGTTTTGGGGAGGCCGGGAAGGCTATGACACGCTGCTGAATACAAACATGAAGCTTGAGCTCGACAATTTGGCAGCATTTTATCGAATGGCAGTCGATTATGCACAAGAGATCGGCTTTGACGGGCAATTTCTGATTGAACCGAAGCCGAAAGAGCCGACAAAGCACCAATACGATTTTGATGCAGCGACATCGATCGCATTTTTGGAAACGTACGGTTTAAAAGAGCATTTTAAATTGAATCTTGAAGCAAATCATGCCACTCTTGCCGGACATACGTTTGAGCATGAGCTGAGGGTGGCTGCGCTCCACGATATGCTCGGCTCGATCGATGCGAATCAGGGAGATTTGCTGTTGGGATGGGATACGGACGAATTCCCGACAGATCTGTACGGCGCAGTCCTCTCGATGTACGAGATTTTAAAAGCGGGCGGCTTTAAAACGGGAGGCATCAATTTTGATGCGAAAGTAAGGCGCGCCTCGTTTACGGATGAGGATTTGTTTCACGGGCACATCGCGGGAATGGACACGTATGCGCTCGGCTTCAAAGTCGCCTATCAGCTTTTGGAGAACCGGGCGATCGAAAGCGTCATAGAAGAACGCTATGAAAGCTATTCGAAAGGAATCGGCCTCGACATTGCCGAAGGAAAAACGGATTTGAAAAAACTGGCCGCCTATGCACTCGAAAACGACCGCATCGAAAATAAGTCAGGCCGGCAGGAAATGCTTAAAGCAATGGTGAACCGCTATTTATTGAATGCTTTACGGTCAGAGCCGGCAAGAAAGGAGAAACATTAGTGGAATATTGTATCGGGGTTGACCTTGGCACAAGCGCCGTCAAAGCGATCCTCGTCAACCGGCACGGCGGCATATGCGGGGAAGCCTCAAAGCCGTTTTCAATCATCGAGCCTCATGCCGGTTATTCCGAACAGGATCCGCGCGAGTGGGCGGAGAAAACGAAGGAGGCCATAAAAGAACTTGTCGGAGGGCACCGGGGAGGGGCCGATGAGATCAAAGGCATCAGCTTCTCCGGGCAAATGCACGGACTGGTGCTTTTGGACGGCAAAGGAGAAGTGCTGCGGAATGCGATATTGTGGAATGACACCCGTACGACCGAACAATGCCGGCTGATTAACGAAGTCATCGGTAAGGCGCGCCTTCTTGAGCTCGTTAAAAACCCTGCGCTCGAGGGATTTACGCTTCCGAAGCTTTTGTGGATCAAGGAACATGAACAAGAGCTTTTTCAAAAAGCGGCCGTATTTTTGCTGCCAAAGGATTATGTCAGGTATACCATGACAGGGTGCATTCAGAGCGAGTATTCAGATGCGGCGGGCACGCTGCTGCTTGACGTGAAGCATAAAACATGGAGCGGCGAAATGTGCCGGCGGCTTGAGATTCCTGAATCGATATGCCCAGAATTGGTCGAATCCGGAAGCTTTGTCGGCTGTCTCACTTCCAAATTTGCCGAAGAAACAGGCCTCACGCCTGAAGTAAAGGTTTTTGCCGGAGGGGCTGACAATGCATGCGGAGCGGTCGGCGCCGGCATATTACACGAAGGCACCGCTTTGTGCAGCATCGGCACGTCAGGTGTTGTACTCTCGTATGAAAAAGATCCAGATCAACAATTCCGGGGCAATATTCACTTGTTCAACCATGCGGCGCCTGGTGCCTATTATTCAATGGGTGTGACGCTTTCCGCGGGCCGCAGTTTCAGCTGGTTTAAGGATGTATTCGCCAAGGATGAAGCATTTGATTCGTTGATCGGTGAAGTGGAAGAATCCCGGCCCGGTTCAAGAGGTCTGCTGTTTACGCCTTATCTTTCCGGGGAAAGGACCCCCCATGCTGACGCGGAGATTCGCGCCAGCTTCATCGGAATGGACAGCGGGCACAGGAGGGCTGATGTTGTCAGAGCTGTTATTGAAGGCATCACATTTTCCCTTCATGAGAGCATCGAACAATTTCGCGCCGGAGGGAAAAACATCAGCCGCGTCATTTCGATCGGCGGAGGGGCAAAAAGCGAAGAATGGCTGCAAATCCAGGCCGATATTTTTAACGCCGAGATCATCAGGCTGAAAAGCGAGCAGGGTCCGGCCTTCGGAGCTGCGATGATCGCGGCGGTCGGCTGCGGCTGGTTTCCGACGCTGGAAGCTTGCGCTGAACGCTTCGTTCGCATAAAAGAGACGTTTCAGCCCCGCCCTGAATACAGCAGGCAATATCAACATATTTTTCCGGTTTACCGGGATGTTTATCGCCATACGAAGCCATTGAACGAGCGGCTGGCATTTTTGCGCGAATAGCCCGATGCTTTTCTTTTGAGCGTCGGGCTTTTGACGCGGGCTATGACTGGTCCATATGGACGCCCGTATGCGCCTTTACTTGAATTTCCGCAAATGCTTCATCGCCATTGTTTTTTGGCGATAATACCGTCCCGAGATAAGCACCTAAAAATCCGAGCGGAATAGAAATGATCCCCGGGTTTGAAATCGGAATCAGCGGATCTCCAACAAAGATTGCGTTCCCGGCGGGATCCCAAACACTCGGGCTCATCGACACGAGAATGAGGGCGCTCAGGAGCCCGGTCAAGCTGCCGGCCAGCGCTCCGACGGCGTTAAACCGCTTCCAAAAAACAGTGAAAATAATAAGCGGCAGATTGGCGCTTGCCGCAACGGCAAAGGCCAGCGACACAAGGAATGCGACATTCAGCGATTGAGCGAAGACGGCGAGCAGGATCGAAAGAACGGAAACACCGATGGAAGCCCATCTTGCCGCGAGCATCTGCTCTTTCTCCGTTGCACTTCCCTTTCTAATGATTTGACTGTAAATATCGTGTGCAAAAGCGGAAGCTGCTGAAAGGACAAGCCCTGTCACAACCGCTAAAATCGTAGCAAAAGCGATGGCCGAAATAAACGCGAACAAGAAATCGCCGCCGAGCGCCTGGGCCAGGAGCGGAGCAGCCATATTCCCCGCCTTATCCGCGGCCAAAATGTCTTCAAAGCCGACAAATGCGGCGGCGCCGAAACCGAGAAAGACAGTCATAATATAAAAAACACCGATAATCCATGTAGCAGATACGACCGACTTTCTGGCAGTCTTGGCATCCTTCACCGTATAAAACCTGATGAGAATATGGGGAAGTCCGGCTGTTCCGAGGACAAGCGCCAGATTCAGCGACAGCGTTTCAAGAGGAACTTTGTATTTATTGCCGGGATTCAAAAAATCCGCACCAAGTGGAGTAACGGTTTTCATTTGATCGAACATATTCGTAAGGCTGAATCCGAATTTTGAAAACACCATGATGGAAATAACAAGCGTCCCCGCCATTAAAAGAACAGCTTTAATGATCTGCACCCAGCTCGTTGCGATCATTCCTCCGAACACGACGTAGATCGTCATCAAAACGCCGACGATGCAAACAGCCAGCGTGTAGTCAATGCCGAGCAGAAGCTTGATCAGCGCACCGGCGCCGACGAGCTGTGCGATCATATAAAATGTCGATATGGCAATCGTGTTTAATGCAGCGACTCCGCGAACCTTCTTTTGCCGAAAACGGGAAGCGATCATATCCGCCATCGTAAACTTTCCAAGATTTCTGAGCGGCTCGGCCACGATATAAAGAACCACTAAATAAGCGACTAGAAAACCGATGCTGTAAAAAAAGCCGTCAAAGCCGTTTAGAGCGATCATGCCCGCAATGCCGAGAAAAGAAGCGGCCGACATGTAGTCCCCGGCGATGGCCAGTCCGTTTTGAATACCGGTAAGCCCCCCTCCGGCCGTGTAAAATTCACTCGCCGTTTTTGTCTGTCTTGCCGCAAAATACGTGATGACAAGCGTAAGGGCTACGATGATGAGAAACAGAATAAAGGCTGTCGCACTCATGATTCAGCGCCTCCAAATTCCCGTTTGCATTCATCCGCCATTCTGTCAAACTGATCGGCTTTTCTCGTGTAAAGAATGCACAGCGTCCATGTCATTGCAAATTGTGCAATCGCGAAGATCCACGCCCATGTAATCGGACCGGCGGCGGATTCGTTTAAAAACGTAAAATAAGACGTTAAAATCGGCAAAAGGAAATAAAAGATCAGAAAGAAAACCGTCATCGGTACGATAAAGGCACGCTTTTTCTTTAGAAGCTCTTGAAACGCCGGAGATGCAGCAGCCTTGCTGTAATCTATTGTATCTTCTTTCATTCGGTTCATCCCTCCTGTATTTGTCTTAAAAGATACAACAAGGTATGTCACAGGCTCCGGTTTTATTCTTCAAATTTCATACGCAACCTTATTTATATAAGATGAAAGCCCTGACGATCTCTAAAAAATACTGTTTCCATTGCGAGGATTGATTGTTCGCTTTTTCTTTTGTCATACTTTCCACCTCTTATTTGCCGCCAGTTGATGTTTTAGTTCGTTTACAGAAACAAGCGCTGCACGATCGTTTAAAATGCTGCCGGGCTGATTTGCTTTTCCGATAAGATAACCGCCGAATGTCATGCCCATGAAGTCAAAAATATATTGAAACTGCTGAATGAGGGGCAGGCCTTTGATATGGGGCTCGTCATCACCGACAGCGATGACGTATGCCGTTTTTCCGGACATCTGCCGTTTAAAATCATCTCTTCCTATTTCAACAAGCGATTGGGACCAGCGGTCAACAAAATGTTTCATCAGTCCCGACATGCCGTACCAATAGATTGGAGTGGCAAAAATGATGTCGTCTTTATCCAGGATTCGGCTTAACAGGTCTCTGTAATCATCGTCGGGGTAAACCGGAGAGCCTTCACTGTGCCGATAATCCTCCACAGCTTTGACATGATAGTCGGACAAACTGATCTTGTCTGCATCAAGTCCATCTATTAACCGGTTCACAAGTGTTTCTGTATTGCCGTTTTTGCGGGAACTCCCGCAGATTACTGCAATCCCCATAATAAATCTGCCTCCTTTTGTTTCAGTTTATAATGAAAAATAAAGATCAGTAAAATTGATATTTTAGTTTTTTTTCATCGAAAAAACCGATTTTAAAAGCGTATTATATCCGGTAAAAAAGCAGGCAGCCGGTGACATACCGGTTTAAGGGAAGGCTCTGTATCACGTCAGAAATGATGATCTATGGAGGGGGTTGCTGGATTGTGCATATTCGCGGATAAAGCGGAAAAGGAGGATTTGAATATCATATAAAAGAAAGTCAGCATCGGCCTGCCTCTGCCGGAACAAACAAGAGTGGCAGTATTCTCATCTGAACCTGCAGAAAGCCGTCTGAAAGGGCTGGGCAAACGAGGGCCTAGAGCTGAATTACGTCATTATCAATGTTAAATACTCTTTAAAACAGCCGGTTGGATCATCTTGAAAAATCAAGATTCAACAGAACCGCCTGTTTTATTAAATAATTGTCGGGCTAAATATCTACTGCTTCAGCTGTTTGCCGGCATCTTTCTGCTTGGATTGGGAGGAAAGAAATTTTTTGACATCCTCAATATCCAGGCCCAGATTTTTCGCCTCCTTCATTAAAATCACCCAATCTTTGTCCAGTTTGTGTTTCGTTTGAGTATTCATAGACTCCTCCAATATGATAAGACGTTTTACATCCCAAGAAAAAACCCGGATTTTTCCTTGAGATGTACTAAAGTTATAAAACAACACCTTTATGAAAACAATGACAAATTTCATAAAAAATTCACAAATCCAAAAAAATAAACCTACATATTCCCTAAATAAATGACTAAAAAACCCAAAAAATCTTAGAT
>NZ_JBALMR010000011.1:0-31308 GCF_036963165.1 Bacillus sp. JJ675
TAAGATTCATTTTCATGGATACACAGGATTTATTCACCAATTCCTTTCCGTAAAGTGGTAAACTCTATACTGATTGTAACTTTAGTATTAGAGGAGAATGCCATGAAGACTCTTGATGTCCATGCGTTGCACCATGCAATTGATCAAACGCTGGAACAATTAAAAGACCAATCGAAAGAAATCGCAAACCTCAAAAAAAGCGTTGACGGCATCACATCACTTGATGATGCCTTAAAAGGTAAAGGCGGGGACGCCATTCGCGCCTTTTACGAAGAATGCCACACCCCGTTTCTACGATTTTATGAAACTTTCATTGAAGAATACCAATCGGCTTTGAAAAAAATCAAAAATGCATTGGATTCCTTTGAACCAAAACATGATGGATTTATTTCGCAAGCCTTTCTCGAACACGAGTTAGAACAAGGCTTGAACGCGGCTGATCGAACAACGAAACATTTGGTATCCAAAGCCAACGCGGCGATTTCAAAAGTCAGCCATATTGTTGATTTACCGGATTTGAATGACAATGATTTTCACGGACAGAATAGAAGAGCATTGAAAGACATCAATCAAACAATTGAGAAGCTACATACGTTTGACAGAGAACAGACAAACGCCCTCAAAACAGCTGAAAATGACCTTGGGACGATGCAGAGGTACATAACCAGGCTTGAAAAAATGTATACAGGTCCTAAAATTGAAATCACCAGCTATCAAAAAGGCTCGATTTTAAAGCCGGATAAGATGGATACTTTGAGCGGGAATCAAGAGACAGCGATGGGAGTCATGTTAGATAAACTTGATAAGAGATCAAAGCTTGAAAAAGAGATTAGCGAAGTTAGTGAACATGATATCAAAATTTCTAAGTTAAAGAAGAAGCTTGATGATTATGACTTTTCAACAGCTTCAGAGTTTTATGAGATTGCCAAGGAAATTGGATATGAAAATCTTTCCCCTTGGCAACAGCGGTATTTCAATGGAATTGAAGGCTCTCGTAATTTTGGCAACGCAATTAAAGGAAGCGGTGAAGGATTCAAAAATGCGGTTGTCGATACGGCAACAGGCATTTGGGACATGATCGTTCACGCAGACGAAACGATTGAGGGCATTAATTATACGATTCACCATCCTATAAAAGTATTCAATATTATGAAACAGGGAATTGAAGAGTCTTACGAGCGAGATGTAGTCAATGGCGATTCTTATACACAAGCCAGATGGTTTAGCTATGCTGCTGGAATGGTCGCGACATCGATTGTTGGTTCAAAAGGTGTCGATAAAGTAGGGAAAGTTGCCAAAGCGGGGAAAGTTGGACAGGTTGCCGCGAAAGCGACTAAAACTTCTAAAAAAGTAACGAGTAAAACGATTAAAGCATCGAAAGAAGCGGTGGAAAAAAGCGTTGCGTCTGTCAAAGAATCGATACAAAGGGTCGCTTCAAAAGTAAAAGGGATTCAAATACATAATCCTTTTGCACCTCAAGTTCAGTTGGTTGGTGGGGGGAAAGTACCTTATCATGCTATTGACGGGGAAAATTTTAAAAAGATGCTTATTCGGCGTATTGAGAAAGTTTTCGGGGACGAGAAAGGTGTTAAAAATTCAAGGAAGATTGATTATGATTTAGCGAAGGATTATATTAGAGATGTAGAGGCAAAAACCGGATTGAAAATTCACAAAAAACAAACTGAACAATTAAAAAGTGCTTTGAGAAACCACAAATTTGAAAAAATGACGCCCAAAGAAACTATGAAACATAGAAATAAGTTTAACAATGTAAAAGACAAGCTTATTAGTGAATGGGAGGAAAAAACAGGTCAAAAGTGGCCAAGATATAAAGAACAAGTATTTGATAAAAAAGGGAGAGTTGCTAGAGACATCGGACAACCTTATGATGCTCATCATATAATAGAAAATAATTTTGGGGGACCACATGAATGGTGGAATATACATCCTGCTAAATTTCCTGATGAGCATCAAGCAGGTATTCATGGTAAAGGTGCACCATCTAATAAATTATTTCCAAGGAGGTAAATGATAATGGGCAAATTTGATTTTGTTGTGAAAAATAATAATCATAAGTTTTATGAGTTAAAAGAAAACGATTTAACGGAAGCAGAAGAAAGACTTGGGTTTTCATTTCCTAAAGAACTCAGAGAATTTTATTTAGAGATTGGATACGGGTTTATAAAGGGGAATAACGAGAATGCAATAAACAGACTTTTGGATCCCGATACTATCGCAGATATCACTTTAAGGGAAGATATTTACGAATTTGATCCTGATTTAGACGGTATATACGAAGAAGAAGACAAGCTTGTTTTTTATGAGGTAAATGAAGGTGTATATTTAACACTTGACTTAAATGAAAACGAAAAGTCTCCAGTATTCTTCTTTGATACAAAAATAGCTGACTCCCTAGAGGAATTTATAAAAAAAGTTGATCAAGATGATCAATATTTTGCAGACATGGTAGATTAAATATTTTTTAGGAAACTTAACCTTGAGTGGCTATAGCCATTCAAGGCTTTTTATTTAGAGGGGAGTTATTATGATGGACTTTATTTATGTGGAAGTACTCAAGGATTCAAATCTTACTAAGTACATTTCGTTATTAAGAAAAACATCATCTAAACCTATTAAGGAACTAAAGCAGGCGATTGAATCAGGAAAACCTGTTATTGAATGTGATTACTATGACACAGAAGAATTGAAATCATTAGTAATCATTATAGAACAGTTACTCTCATTGGGAGCTAGCATTAAAATTTATGAAAATGATAGAGAAATAACTCTTGAGATGTTAAAGAACTTGATCGAAACCTATGAGGGTATTGCAAAAGACCGAGAAGAATTGGATGAGTTATTATTTGGTGATGATGATTAATACTTATTAAAGGATGAGTTGAAAATATAAATAGTATTCACTTTTTCTACCTTGATTGGCTTTTGGCCTTTCAAGGTTTTTTTGTTCCAATCCGAGAAAAATCCGACAAAAAGGGGGATAAAATGGGGGACTTTTTCTATTCCATTTTGTCATACGATAGAGACAAGAAAAACGAACGTGAATATTCAAGTCCTAGACGGAGAGCCTGCGGACGCTGATCTTTTGCACACGAATGTTGTGCAGCTGATTAACGGCCGCTTTTCTAATGGCCAGAACTGGAGACGCACCTATCCCTTATCAAGTGTGCACCGATGTATCGAATGATGATGAAGATCGTCAGTTTCACAGGAGGAGCGGTTGGAGACTATGCAGTATTGCGCACGATAGTCAGGGGGAATGCAAGCGGTGAGATCCCGGTTTTGCACAGGCAATCATTTTCACATGGCTTCTTTTAATCCTTGCGTCCTCTTGGAGATTTACTGGAGATATTTTAATCATATTCAATAACAACACTTTTGTTTTTTGCATTTTGAAGAAAATGAATAATCTCGCGAACTAATTCCACCATTTCTTTTTTAAAGCCATCTGATGTATCTAGTTTGTTAACATCAAAATTTTTCATTTGGTTTATGGTTAAGTGAACGTCTATCATCCAACGTGGGTCATCATACCACCCTTCTTGATAAAAATATTCTTTGATAATTCCTTCTTTTTCAATATTGTTGTCCAATAAAGAATCTAACAAAGTCTCAAAGTATCCATTCCAGATGACGAGCTTGTTTTCTCCATCAGATAAGACAAGTTCAGGTTCACCCTCAAAACCATCGTAAAATTTTGTATTTAACAACTCGATCAATCCTTACAATTCCTTTTTACGTCTTATGTCCTTCAATCCCTCGTTTTCCCTGATTTTAAAGAATTTTGTGGTTGTTGTCCATGAATGAAAAGAAAGAGGTTTGATAGTAACGACAGCAGGGGAGTTGCTCAATAATCTCCAGTCCATTATGTAATCTAAGAAATTCCTTGTAATCGTTTTTTCTTCAAAAAATGGATTTTTATTTGAAGTTGCATGTGGGTCTTTTTTTGCCTAAATCTGTTCAACCCTTACGGCATCCTGGTGAGATTGGCGTCATCGTTTGAATTCATTGAGGTGAACAGCCTTGATTCCATCTTTCGAGCTTGAGAAAACCGTGAAAGTATTTCTATAGGCGGCGCAAGTGCTTATCGGGAAAAGCAACGTTGCTTAGAACTGTTTTACGATATAAAATTGAAACTTTTCATTTTTTCAATCGTAGCTATAGTAATTTGAAAATGAAACTATAGGGAGTGAAAAATTGAAGATTGCACTATGGATTATAGCGGGTACAGTAATTTCTATTGGCTTGGTAATAGCAATCGGAATTTTGATGTTTCGGAGGGAAGTAAAAAAGTTAAATCCTGAATATATTGTACAGTTTGTCAAAGCAAAATCAGGAAGCAGAAATGTCTCATTGTCCATAAAGCACAACGATGAAAATTGGATAGATATTAACGGACATGAGCAACTTCCTCTGGCAAGTACCGTCAAAATCATCTTAGCAATTGAATATGCACAACAAGCAGCGGAAGGGAAAATTGACCCGCAAAAAGAAGTAAGGTTAAAGGAATTAGATACATTCTATATTCCGAAAACAGATGGTGGTGCACACGAAGCATGGATTTCTCAATTGAAAAAAGACAAAGAGACAGATAGTGTTCCATTATGTGAGATAGCAAATGGGATGATTGCTTACAGTTCTAATGCAAATACTGAATACTTAATTGAGGTGCTGGGCCTTCAAAACATAAATGATGTTCCAAAGAGCTTAGGTATCTTACATCACGAGCCTGTGTATCCCATTGTCAGCGCACTGTACATACCCGCCCAACTGATGAATGAAAAGAACTTATCGAAAAAAGAAGTGCTAGAAGTGATGAAAAACATGGACATGGATGAATACCGCAATAGAGCGATTGAAATTCATAACAGATGGCTGGGCCAACCGCTAACCGAACAAGAAAAAAAACAAATAAGCAAAACATTGGACATGGATTTTCAAAAAATTTGGTCTGATCGTTTGCCACGATCAACTGCTAGAGACTATGTATCTATTATGAAATAATAAACAGCAAAATACATTTTAATGCAAATGTATATAAATATCTTGATCCAGTCATGGAACAAATAATGAAAAAACCAAACAATCGTGAATGGCTTGTTCATGCGGGACAAAAGGGGGGATCTACTGCGTTTATTCTTACAATTGCAATGTATGCGACAGATAAAGAACGAAATCAGACAGAAATCGCATTTTTTGCAAACGATTTAAATACATTAGAGATAGCAAGACTTTCTCGAAATATGAATGGTTTTCAGCTGAAATTTTTAAAAGATTCGAAATTCCGCACACATATCAAAAAAGAATTATCCAGTTTGGATTTGTAAAATAGTTAAAGGTCAATTTCATATAAGGAAATTGGCTTTTTTAATTGAAATGCCTGCTGTATAAATTTCCGAAATGAGAGATATACAAACGTTAACGGCTTATAGCGTTGAAGAATAAGCGCCTTAATCTTAAGAATTACTAACTTGTCATTTGCGCGAGAAAATAATTCCTTGCCTACGATTGCCGCCGTCCGACAAGCAAGGGTTTACACATTTGGAAGATATGGAATTGTTATCCTGAACATATTTAGATTATAATGGAAAAACAGAGGATAGCCTCATCTGTCTCAAAAAGATGGTCTATACTCAAAACCAAATATTGAAAGGGGAATGTTTGATATGAAGTCTAACATGAAGATTGGCTTAGGGGTTCTTATTATTGGACTCAGCTTTCTTTGTCATGTGTCCACCGATAAAGTGGATGTAGCTTCAAGAAACATAACAAGCGCACACAGTCACTATTTCTTTGCTTAATCAAAAAATATAAATTTTTCATTTCTTCTTGGAGCCGTTTTTAACGGCTTTTTGTATGCACATGAAAATACCCTCTTCAATTTTACATGTATAATAATCCCTTAAACCTTTGATATGCAAAGGTTTTCCCCATCAGCCCATTCCATTTCGAGCTTGATTGTTGTATCTTGCTATATCAAAGTGTGTTCGAAACGCTGAAATGAAAGGGTTTCCCGTTTTTCTTGATCACTTAAAATCATACTTTATTATGGGAGCAAATTGACGTGCTCAGGCAGCATCATAGATGTCCATTAGATGGTTCCCCGATGTTTTAAGTTGCCGTCTTTCATGATGTTCATTTTCTTAATTATGAGTTTACAGGAACTTTTGTTCTGGGTCGAATTAGAATAACGAAGCAGCTTTTAGAAGTGTGGAAAGCACTTAAGATAAATTTTAAGATAAAAGAAAAGACTCTCAATGGCTTTCTTTTCTTTAATTTATGTGTCATAGTACCGATATAATAATTAAGTAGAATTGAAAGAGTGATGCCCGATGTTATCCATAGGAGATACCATAACAATAGAATTTGAAAACGAAAATCAAGAAAATATCATTGCGAAAAGCAAAGTGTCATCCATTGAGGAAAATGTTTTAAGAGTGCATTATCCTGTTGATGTAGAGACAGGGAGAACCATTATTATACCAACAAATACAATTGCTATGATTCACTTTGTGAATAAGCAACAGGACCTATACAAATTCACCAGTGTAATACAAGGGCGAGATATATGCAACGATATACCTATATTGAATATATGCTTGCCTGAAGAGGATCAAATGATAAGAATTCAAAGGCGGCAATTTTTTAGAGTAAATGCAACGATTCCTGTCACTGTTCGTCCATATGGATCCGGTTCAATGTTTAAAACATATACAGCAAATATCAGTGCTGGAGGCGCTGCATTAATTATTGAAGAGACGCAAAAACACAAACCGGAAGAGGATTTGAATTTAAGTATCTCTTTACCAAATAAGGGGCATGATGAAACTGTGATTGACGTTCATGCTCAAGTCAAACGCACTTATCTTGATCGTAGAACAAACAAACTGATCATGACAGTCGAATTTATCATGATGAATGAGCATGATAAACAAACACTTGTACAATATTGCATAAAATGCCAATTGATAGAAAGAAGAAAACTTAGCTCTGAATAAATATTAAGTTTCTTCCATTATATAAATAGTTTTTAGATAAGCTTATCGTGTGCAGACAACGGCAAAAAATCGTCAAGATAGAGTATGTTAACCCTCCAAAAGTTGAGGAAGACAGTGATCTGCCCAGGCCCTCTTAATTTTAAGAGGGCTTTTTCTTTCTCGATTATTTACCTGTTCTGTTGTCTGAACATGTTATTAAATTGATCTTCGCAAAACATGGCAAAGCAATGATCAACATCTGCCCTTGCCAGTTTATCTTTATGTAGCTTGGACTGATTTTCCATCGACAAATGCATATGTTGATCATCTTCCGTCAATAAAGACGTTAAGAACCGTTACTTCGTTATGAAGTTACTTCTGTATGATCTGAATAAGGTTTCCGCATGTATCGTCAAAGACAGCTATTGTGACTTCGCCCATTTTTGTCGGCTCCATAGTAAACTTCACGCCGTTTTCCAATAATCGTTCGTACTCTTTGCGAATATCTGCAACGCCAAACATTGTTGCCGGGATGCCTTCGGCAAACAACCTGTTTTGATAGTCTTTGGCGGCAGGATGTTCATTCGGTTCGAGTAAAAGCTCTGTTCCGTCTTGATCATCGGGAGAAACAAGCGTTATCCACCTATATGCTCCGCTGGGAACGTCATGCTTTTTTGCAAAGCCCAGCGTTTTTGTATAAAACTCTAATGCTTTGTCTTGATCTTGAACAAATATGCTGGTAATAATGATTTTCATCATGTTTTGGCCTCCTTTGATATTTGCGATGGATGGATCTCTTCTTACACTATGGCTGTAAGAAGAAAAGCTCATACATTCGTGGTTCGTTATTAAATCAATCTACCCATCCTTTCAGCAATTTTCAAGTGGTTCGTTGTTATATAAGTACTCAATATTTTTCGTCTTGATTTAAAGCCTTGCATCTTAAGCCGCCGGAGCGAATGCCAAGTGCTTTGAAAATTCATTTTTGTCCCAATTCATCTATCGAGTATCTGCAACTTCATGGCTGTTTCTAGCGAAGCAACTGTATGGTTCCGTCATAAAGGAACCGTATCATGCCATCTTAACAAGTTAAAGTCACATTTATAGTAGTTTGAACCAGAAGTCGTTCGCGGCATCCAATCACCCGGCGGGATAAGATTTTGGCAACGGGACGTGCAGGGAAGGGAGATGAACATAAACTATAATAATTGGATAGAAATGATTAAAGTGCTGAAGGACTTTTCATAAAGGGATTGGACTGATATATAATTTGCATGAATAGAGGGGTGCATTAAACTTATTCACGAGTTGAATCAAATTTTTGCTGAAAGTGTGGGAGTCAGCCCGGTCATAGAACACAACTTTCATTGTGACTTGGGGATCAATACTTAAAGCCAGATTTACTTTGTGTTTTTGGAATAGTTAATCTTTGATGAAAGGACAGTCATTTTTACTGTTGATGTTAATCAAAAACGGAACGAACTTGAAAGGTAAGTTGGTTCCGTTAGAATGACTAGTCCAAATTTTGATCGATTGTCCCTTCAAAATAGTCATCACTGACCTGTTCATGAGTTTCAGCCAATCCTTTTTCCAATTGCGTGGTTCCTTTATAATCCGAAGTGTTGAAGTGTTTTCCAGCCAGATCCGTTGTGCGATCTATGTTTTCTTTGCTATGAGTTTGTGTTTCAGTGTTTACATTCTCTGTCTTAGCGCTGCCATCTAAAGACTGCTGAAAATCATATTCACTGTCTGATGAAGAAAATCTTTTGTAATCATTCGGTCTGTCTGCTCCGTTTTTTTGAGTCATGTTACTCACTCCATATTATTGAAATTTTAGTTTGTCAGATGGGATTGAGGCACATCTGCTTTAAAAGCTGTTTCGGTCTTATGGTCATTTTTTATACTTGAATTTTACTCAATGGGTTTCACTCCTTTACAAAATGGAAATATCAACTCTTCTTATTCTGTCTGTTCAGAAGGTATTCATTCGTTTTTTTCGTTGACTCGTTCCCGTTCGTCAAGAGAGCAGGCGGGCGTATATAATCCGCTAATTGGATGAACATGACCGGAAAGGTCTCCGGGTTTTTCCTGAACTTGAGGAATGGCCGCAGGATGAAATGAAAGAGGCCTCTCTGAACATTGATTGCCCAATCAAACGAGCAGGGGATTTGGTTATTTAGTCTGACCGTATTGTATTGATGCCGTTTGTTCAAATTTCAACTGGCGGAAATGTACAGTCATACTTGCAAGGGCCTTTTCTTATAGAGGTTATGGTTTTTAAGAAGTCTGTTATTTGTTTATCGAATAGCTGGATATCGAATATAGTTATTTTTTTATTCTAAACGCTGTAATAAAATATTTCTTATAAGAGTGGTGTAAAGTACTTTTATTCTTTTTTATGAACGGAAAGAACATGGAGGGAACGACGGTGATGAGTAAACGGGGAAAACAAATCAAAATTCCGGCAATTTATATGAGAGGCGGAACAAGCAAGGGCGTTTTTTTTCTTAAAGAAGATTTGCCTGCTGATCCATCTGAACGTGATAAAGTTTTACTGCGTGTAATAGGCAGTCCGGATCCTTACGGTCAGCAGATCGATGGCATGGGTGGTGCCACATCGAGTACGAGCAAGGTGGTTATTGTTAGTAAGAGCAATCGTCCTGGATGTGATGTAGACTACCTATTCGGACAGGTGGCCATAGGACAGCCGTTGGTTGACTGGAGTGGAAATTGCGGGAATCTTACTTCAGCTGTAGGTCCTTTTTCGATATATCGGGGTCTGGCAGATGCCCCTCAGGATGGCATGGCTGCCGTGAATATCTGGCAGGAAAATATCGGGAAGAAGATCGTGGCGCATTCCCGATGAAGGACGGAGAGGTTCAAGAGCTTGGAGATTTCGTACTGGACGGGGTCACTTTCCCTGCAGCTGAAATAAAGCTTGAATTTCTTGATCCGGGTGCCGATGGGGGAAACATGTTTCCGACCGGGAATCCGATCGATATTATTCATGTCCCAGGTGTAGGAGAGGTGGAGGCCACTTTAATCAATGCTGGAAATCCTGCCATCTTTGTTTCGGCATCCTCGATGGGATTAACGGGAGCTGAACGGCAAGGTGATATCAACGGTGATGCCGATCTATTGGCGCGTTTTGAAGCGATTCGGGCGCATGGCGCGGTGATTATGAATCTGGCCGAAAGCGTGGAGTACGCAATGGCCAAGCGACAGCACACGCCGAAAATTGCGTTTTTTGGAAAGCCGGCTAGTTACACAACATCCGATGGAAAAGAAATACGTGAAGAGGATATCGATATCTTGGCACGGATCCTTTCCATGGGCAAGCTTCATCATGCCATGACCGGAACAGGCGCTGTAGCAATTGCTGCCGCAGCTGTGATACCTGGAACGATCGTCAGCAGAATTTTAGGAGGTACGAGGGCTGAGCTTCGCTTTGGTCATCCATCCGGTATTTTGAAAGTGGGGGCAGAAGCTGCTCATGATCATGCAGGATGGGTGGTGACAAAAGTTTCCATGATCCGAAGCGCTCGAAGATTAATGGAGGGTTCGGTTTTGATACCGAATCATGAATAGCAGTTCATAAAAGGGCTGCATGGATGGCAGCCCTTACGTTTATACTCAGTTATTTGGAAATGACTGAATCTAAGTATTTGATCGTCGCTTCTTTGTCGCCAGAAATCGATGATTCCCGTTGTTGATCTTTGAGCAGCTTTACCTTGGCTTTTTTTAGTGTTGCTTCTTTTAATTCCATCGGAACCACAACAACGCCGTCTGCATCTCCGACAATAATGTCACCGGGTTTCACTGAAACACCCCCGCAAGAAATTGGAACATTTAATTCGCCTACACCCGCTTTACCGCTTGCAGCGACAGTTGTCCCTTTACAAAAAACAGGAAAATCCAATTCCTTTATCCCCTTCATATCCCGGATGACTCCATCCGCAACAATGCCGCCTAATTCCAGTGTTTTGGCCATGCCGACGACAAAATCTCCTGCGATTGCTCTGTATTCATCGCCTTTGGCATCAATTACAAGAATATCACCAGGTTTTGCTGTTCTAATGGCTTTAAGTACGGCTGCATTATCACCAACGGGCATCTTTACCGTAAAAGCTCTTCCGCTAAGGATGTATTCTTCTTTTAGCGGCTTAATGCTCGGATGCATCACAAATGCTGAAAGAGAACGATGAACTAAATAACCGAATATTGGAGACTGCTCTATCTCTGTTTAATGAGCACGGAATTGAACACGTAAGTATGCATAAAATCGCTAAAACGGCAGAGGTCGGACAAGCAACTCTTTATCGCCGCTATGCGAATAAAAGCAAATTATGCATTGCTTTAATGGAGAAGAAATTTAGCCGCCATCAGCTTGAGTTACAGACTTACCTCAAAAATAAAAGGGATCAACCAGTTTATGAACGTTTACTATATTTGCTTGTACAGCTCAACCTTATCGTTGGGGAGCATTTAGATTGGATGAGGATGTTAACGACATCTGGAACGCTTGAAGAAACGAGCAGAGATGTCTATAGCACCTGTTATTATAAGAAAAACCATCAACTGATTTATGAATTATTAGAAGAGGCAAAGAGCAAAGGAGAAACGAACATTACTGACATAAGATTGACCTCTTTTATGTTAGCTTCTCCGATTTCTCCGGAATTAATGTTTTATTTACATGATATGGGTTATTCCCTTAGGGAGATTGCTGAAAATTTCGCTAAAATACAACTCGATCCGTTATTCGCAGAGAACGGTGGCACAGCATTAAGGATATGAAAAAATTTTGATGTCAGATATCCGTTTAACAGTCTTCTGCCGCCAAGCACGCAAGAAAGGATTAGGATAAGATTGGCAATAAGTATGCGATTCCGTTTCCGTATCTTTGCTGATCGGCTTTCTCTTCAACAGTTGAAGAACTTTTTTATAGAGTTTGGCTTCAGACCCGCTTGGAAATATGGTTTGGACCGTGGCCGGCTATCTTCCTTACATCCTTTGGGCAAGCTGGCACATGGTGCTTCAGGGCAATGGTCAAGGGATTGTCGATGCTGCAGCAGTAATAGCTAACCACGGTGTCACAGGTATTCAATTAATACCGAGTTCCAAACAATCCAAAAAGGCGATGATCAAAATAAAGGTGTTCCCATGTTTTGTTATGTTTATAAATGATGCCGTGTTAATTATCTTTTTTTCTGATCGGGTCTTATAAGGCGGGTGCTCCATATGTGCGGCTTGTAAAAGTTAGGACTCATCTGACTATCAGTGAGTTCTATTTTTATATTTTGGGAGGCCGGTTAGTAGAATATGGTTGTCACTCATGTTAGTATATATATGGTTATTTCTTGGCTGCAAGTAAAAAGACGTCAATAAATTTAGGAACTTTTTTTAGTAGGTGAAGAGCATGGCGAAAAAAATGGCAAAAACAAATGCAGTTCGTTTGATTGAACAGCAAGACATCTCCTATGAGCTATTAGGTTACAAAACAGAAGCCGGGCAACCGGTAGATGGCATCACTGTTTCTGAAAAAATTGGTTATTCTTGCGAGTATGTATATAAAACCTTGGTTGCAACGGCAGGAGCCAAGCATTATTACGTCTTTGTTGTACCCGTTGCAGAGGAGTTAGATTTAAAAAAGGCGGCAAAGGTAATAGGCGAGAAGAAACTGGAAATGGTTGCTATGAAGGAACTTCTGGGGTTAACCGGCTATGTCAGAGGCGGCTGCTCGCCGATTGGCATGAAAAAATGGTTTCCGACATATATTGATGCAAGCGCAGAATCGCTTGATTTTATGATTGTCAGTGCAGGGAAAATCGGCATGCAGCTAAAATTAGCTCCACAAGATTTAGCCGAAGCATGCCATGCAAAATTTGCAGCAGTCGTTTAATCAAATAACCATTCCCTTAAAATACGACTTCATACATATTGAATATACTTGTTCAGATGGCTCACCTTCCTTGACAGGGCAGAGCTTTTTTGACCATAAATTTTTCAAAACGTCTTGAAAAAACATAAAAATAAGAATAGATTAGGAATAGATGATATATAAGGCGAATTTTGATTATGAAGCGTGAGACGCTGTCTGTTTCGCGCTTTTTTGTTTGAAAGATAAAACGGAATAGGGGCAATCTGCTCGACGCCTAGGAGGATAGAATAACAGCAGGTCAACTGTTTAGGAGGTTTTAAAATGGATAGTAAACGGCGCGCTAAGCGATTTATCATGTCATTGGTGGTTGCCGGAATCACTTTCACAGGAATGTTTGTCTTAACGGGTAAAGCCGAGGCTGCTTGGTCAGGCTGGCAAACCAGGAGCGGATACACCGCAAAAGTGTATACAAATGCCGCGGCTTATACGACAAAAGACCACTCTATTAAATGGAGAATCAAGAAGAGAGGCAATAAAAAGCTTTATTATAAAGCTTATATCTGCAAATGGATAAACCGCGGCTTATATAGCGCGGGGAGTGTGTCGGGATCATTTAAATCCACCACCCCAATCAAAACATTTAAAGTGAAATCGGTCAGAAATAAGCTGGGCAGCGGAACGTATATCGTCCGCGTATTCGTTTTCAAAGACTCCAAAAAGAAAAAAATAATCGGAAGCTTTAACTCTAAAAAAATTCGGATTACAGAAGGGATTTAAATAAGGGGCTTCCCTCTGACTGAGAGAGAAGAATGGTGAATGACATTTTTGTCATACGATAGAGACATAGAAAATGAATGTGAATTCCAAGAGGGACAGCATGTGGCCGCTTATCTTTTGCACATGATTTGTGCAGATGACAGGCGGCCGCTTTTTTAATGGACAGATCCCCATCATATTTGCTTGTTTTGCAAATTGTTAAACCAAAATAAATATTTTAAAGCCGAGGAAAACAGAGCTGCCATTGGAAAGACGGAACGTCCGCCATTAGTATAAAGTCTTATTATAGCAGGAATATGGATAAAGACTTCTTGTTGCCAGATGAAGCTCATGCATACGGCCGGTGAATTCCGACTCTGCCAAAATTGCGTGGCCCGATGCTGGAGACGCTAAGAGAAAGGATTGTTACTTTGAGAAATTAAATGATTTTTTGAACAAACGTATCAAAACATGTTTTTCGCAGTCTCAAATTAGTATCATCATGGTATGAAGTGACCGTTTTAACAGAACTCTTCATTGTAGATACTACATGTATCAAGGGATGGCTCAAACGCAATTTTGGAAATAGACGTTCTCTTTGAACTTTTGCGCGGCTCAAGGGAAGTCTATTTTTCTTTCTTAAACAACACGGCAATTAACATGCCGAACGCAATCATTAAAGAGATTGTTTCGAATTTGTCATGTGCACCGCCCCCTTTTCAGAGGGGATAAGGCAACATCCCTTAAGTGAACCGAAACTTCGCAAAATGAATATTTTACCATATCACCCACAAAACCGAGGGTGTTTTTTATTATCCGAAGAAAAATGTTTAGTAGAAGGTGCATATTAATATGATTCACATATTTAATGTTTTAAAATGGTAGATAAGGGGATGGTTTACTGGATTTAAGATCGATCCCCAAGCTTTTACTCTTTTAAGAAAGGGGAAGCCGCCATGCAAAAAACACTTTTTCGAGGTGCAGCGATCGTCACCCTTGATCCGAAGCTTAAAAATATCGAAAAAGGGGACATGCTGATTGAAGGTTCAACGATTGTGGATGTGGCCGAATCAATCCAAGCTTCCGATGCAGAGGTGATCGATGCCTCAAATATGGTGATCATGCCGGGACTTGTCGATACGCACCGGCACGTATGGGAGTCCGTCATTCGGGGAATCGGCGCCGACTGGTCGCTGCAAACCTATTTAAACCGGATTTATTATGGGAATTACGGAGCGATGCGCAGGTCTGAGGATGATTGGATTGCAAATTATTCGGGAGCGCTCGAGGCGCTGGATGCAGGCGTGACCACCTTGCTTGACTGGACGATGATCGAATCGCCTGATCACACGGATCAGCTGATTGCCGGTCTGAAGGAAGCCGGGATCCGCGCGGTATTCGCCTTTGGAACGTCAGGCGATGCGGCATATTGGGACAGAGACAGCACCCTTTCCAACATGGATGAAGCAGAACGGGTGAAAAAAGCCTACTTTCAGTCAAACGATCAGCTTTTGACCATGGGGCTTGCGATTCGCGGTCCTGAGTTCTCATCATGGGATACATCGGTTTTTGAAATCAAAACGGCCCGGACGCTCGATGTTGTATGCAGCATGCACATCGCTTTCGGCAATTGGGGAGCGAAAGACCGTTCAATTGAAAAACTGCATCAAGCCGGCCTGCTCGGTCCTGACTTGAACATGGTGCATGTTAATGCCATTAGTGAAGAGGAGATGAAAATGCTGGCGGCGCACGGAAGCTCAATTTCCGTTACGCCGGAAATTGAGATGATGATGGGACACGGCTATCCAGTCACTGGACTTGCTCTGGAACACGGAGTGCCCCCAACCCTCGGCGTTGATGTTGTCACATCAACGGGGGGAGATTTATTTGCCCAAATGAAATTCGCCCTTCAGGCAGAGCGCGCCAAACAAAACGAAACACTGCTTAAAGAAGGGATCATGCCGGGGCCCGAATTAGGCATATTCGCCGAACAAATTCTAAAAGCGGCAACGATTGACGGCGCGCGGGCCTTAATGCTGGATCATAAAATCGGCTCGCTCACACCAGGCAAAGAAGCCGATTTCATCATGGTAAAAACGGACAGCCTCAATTTGCTTCCGCTTTCTGATGTCATAGGGGCTATCGTTCAGTGCGCACATCCCGGCAATATAGACTCCGTATATGTTGCAGGAAAGGCGGTAAAGCGAAATGGAAAATTGGTTGGAGTCGATCTTGATGACGTGAAAAAAAGAGCAGTGGCGGCTCGCGATCATATACTATCCCGCACTTCTGAAGCCGCTTTTTAAAATAAGACAAAACACAGCCCTTCCTAAAAGAAGGGCTGCATCATTTTTATATCATTCTTACATATTGTCTTTTCTCTTCATCTTGAATGACGACTCCAAGTTTTTCCAGATCTTTGCGCAAGATTTTTGCCTCATCATGATTATTGTTTTGTATGGCTCTCTCCCTTGCCAGCAAAAGAGCATTTACATGTGGGGGGAAGTCGGGATGATCCTCAACCCAGCGCTGATACTGATCTTTAAAAGGGTCTTGTTCTGTCCAATGATAACCGTGATTTTTAAAGGCTTCTGCAACATGTGAATTCTTAGAATCAATTTGTTCACGATACAATTCATTTTGATCAACACCGAGAATAACGAGATGCTTATTCTCAATATAAACTGCATAAATGTCTTTTTTCTCAATGATTTCTTCTTTTTCTTTAAATCTTAATCTCACGTTTTGTTCGGAAATGTAGACTTCAAGAATTTCGTTGAAAACATAATGAGAAAAGAACAAACCGGCAATGATGCCCAATACAGCAGCAATAACCGATACCCATAAGTGATTGAATGTAACAATCAATTCGATAGGTCCTTTAAAAGGAACGAAAGGAATGGTCAAAGCCCAATCTGCAATAGCAGGAAAAAACCACCCAAGAGCGGCCCCGAAAACGGCCGGAATGAGTAAAATGAATGCTTTCTCCAGTTTTGACGGTCCAATATACGTTTCCTGAGTCAATATCATTTCCTTCCTTTCATGGCATGACGAACGGCGAGTTCCCATGTTTCTTCAACATTCATTTCAACGCCCAGCATCATAAAGTTGCTTACATTATCAAGGACAAGCGCGAGGATATGTGCATTCCCTTTCGTATGTTGGGAAGATACGACGCCGAGTTCAACGCCGTAAGAAAGCAAAGAGTCAAATCCTTCCAGGAAGTGCTGCATCATTGCTTTCAGTTTTTCTTCATATTTTGGTCTGCACACTGCGCTTAAAACAAACTCATGCACCACTTTCAAAGCAGGGGAGCTGTTTTTATATTCTTCTACATAGCGCAGTCCATCTGCTACTAAACGTTTCTCAAAGTTTTCTTTCGTGTACTCATCGATCGGAAAATAAGCAGAGAAATGATGCTCATCAAATATTAAGTGAAAAAGGTGATCGATCAAATGTTCTTTGGACGGAAAATAATGATAGATCGCCGGTTTTGAAATGCCCACCTTTGCTGCAATCATCGATAAGCTCGTACCCTGCAGTCCATGCATGGAAATAAGAGTGAACGCCGCTTCAACAATCGCCTCTTTTGTTTTGCTTTCCTTTTTCAATAAAATCAGCCCTTTTTACAATCTATATATTTAATTTTACTTACCGGTAAGTAAAAAAACAAGGGAGGATATTTAAGGAATATCGAAAGAATTTGGCGGGATTCGCATGAAAAAGCGCAAATGTCCTCAACATCAATAAAACCCTTCTTTGCAGAGAAGGGTCAATTTGATATTACATTTTTTTAGGCATATACATCGTAAATTTGCCGTTTGCCGCCAGGCTGTTCAGCATGTACAGGCAGGATCCGTAATAATCGTCAGGAATATAGGCGCTGTTAAACGCATTGGCAAACCCTGTCCTTAATGAGGCATCGCTTGCTGCAGTCGCGCCGCCTGCATTGGCCGCGACCAGACCCATCGCACTGCCTTTTTTAACGGCCGTTCCATTCAGCATATATTCATGGGCCGTTCTCCCGTAGTTTTCCCGTTTCATAAACGTCAAGAACTTGTTAACCGCTTTTTGCTCGCTGGCGCGATATGCGTTATCTGCCGAGGACCACAGCGTATAATCCATGGCGACATGAGACACCGTCCGCCAGGCATCATAGCTGAAATTGCGGTCTGTTTCCGTTGAGGAATGCGCGGCGTCGCTTACACCGTCGAAGCCGGCTTCATCTGGGAAAAGGCCGGTGGCTGCATTGTTAACGGTTGATCCGTTATGTAGTACGCTTTTAAACGTCGTTTCAGACAAGTATTTTCGGGACTTGTTTGCCGCGTCTTTCCAAAAATACTGTTGGCTGCTTCTGGCACTTTTAGCAAATAGCTCGAAAAAAGCCGGCACATGATACGAAGGATCCGTCCAATTGACATAAGGGCCGAATCGAACCATCGCATAGCGCGGATCATTGCCGTTTTTAATAAAAATCCTTGATTCCTTGCTGGCGTTTGCGTATTCACCGTCACCGGCCAAGGCGTCAAGCATGTCCTGGGCACGCGCTTTGTAATCATACGGGTATTGTTTATCTCCCCAGCGGCCGGATGCCATCATGAGGGCTGCAGCAAACCAGACTTCGCCGTCAGATGCTACGTTCTGATCAATTGTTTGCACGTCAGAGCCGTTCGTTTTCATATGCCAGCGATGATAGCCGTACAAGCTGTCATTTTTGTCGGTATGGCGCATATATTTGCGGACGAAATCCCACAGCCTTTGGAATTTATACTCATCATTCATTTGCAGAGCGATCATCATCCCGTAGCTCATGCCTTCCGTTTTGACGCTGTAGTAGCCATTGCCAAGGTCATCGTCCAACGTCGAAGCGATGTAAGCCGAACCGTCTCTCATATAATGAAACAGTGAGCCGCCTTTCCCATCGCCTTTTGCATCAAAATATTTTTTGTAAGCCTGGTTCAAATTTGTTTTGCCGGTTGTACCGAGAATATCCGGAGTCCTGGAATGTACGGATGCCACGGCTGTTTGGGCAAAAGCTGCAGAAGAACATGTTAAACAAACAAAGACAGTCGCGATCCATTTTAAACATTTACGCTTCATTTCATCTCACCTTTCTAAAATTTGTCATGATGACAGACTAATATTAATTAATAGGGCTGGGAGTGTATAGATGATATTGAACTATTTTGGTTGGGCCGAAATGATTGATTTTACTCGGAGGGGCGAGGCGGCATAAAATTGAATGGGGGAGCGGAGTTGGTGATACAAACGAATAGAAATTACTATTGTAGGAGATACAAAAGTAGTAATAAATATTGAAGAAGTAGCGGTGTTTGTTGAAGAAATACAAAACACTACAAATAAAAAAGTCGCCCATAAATGAGCAGCTTATCTTGCCTTCCTTTTAGTCCAGGTTCTTTCGCCTTGCTTAAATCTTCCTTGCCGTCATAAGTTAATAAGATTTATAAAAATAATGAACGTTTGGATTGTTTTTATAAATTACCCGATCCAAAAATTTTCTTGCCAAAACATTTATCTCGCCCTTGGAAAATTTTAAAGAGAGAGGGGAGATACAGGTGCTAAATTCCTCTTATTTCTTGATAACCCATGTTATACTGAAAACCTAAATTGTTTCCTTACTGTATAAGCAAAACGAGAGGGGAAATAAACAGAAGTGTTTTACATATTTATGTTACTTTATATAATCGCGGGTACTTTTACTTAATTTTTTAAATGATTTAAGCAATGTCGTTTTAACTGTTTTGTTTACTATTTTCATTGGGGCGCTAGTGATTTATAGAATTGTTGAACGAAGCAAAAGGTAATGGGGGGAAATTCCTGATGAATGGTGAATGATGCAGTTCTTCACTCATAAATGAGTGAACCGAAAAAGAGAGCTACTTTCTTGCCTGTCTTACTATCCCATGAAAACAGAGAAAGAAGTAGATCCAGCAAACCCACTACGAGTTCCAGTACCCACATCACTTGTCACCTCATCGTAAATATCGGCAAATATGTTACCTTCATTAACCTGACTTCTTGGTGCTATTCCATTGAGACAGAGACATGACATAGAATAAAGAAACAATAGAATCAATGATAAATAATGTCCCAACCATCAGTTTTGTCAGTGTTCTCATATTACATCTTTTAGTCGTATAAGAGAGTATAAAAGAAAGTTATTTACAATGATAGGAATTTCATAAGATTTTAAAGAAAATTTAAGCTGATAAGCATCGTTTATAACAAATCTGTAAGGGAGGTCGTATAGAGAAAGAAAAGGGCTGAAATGAGCTATGGACTAAACTTTAAAAAAATGAATGGATAGTCTTGGGTGGTGACAAAAAAACAAAGTATTCATTAGGAAAATTAACTCAATTATTCGAATTTTTATGTAAATCCATAAAGAAACATGTTAGGGTTAATGTGTTTAAAAATTTTAAATAATTATCCCGAAGGATATAGTTTTATTTTGCGTATATGTAAAAATTTAAGATTCTCCGGTTGTAATCAAATATGCACCGAGAATCAATTGCTAAACGGGGTGAACTTAATGAACAACAAGAAAATTATTTTTGATATTGTGATGTACATTATTTTCGGTGTAATAGGTCTTTATTTAGTATCAAAAACTGATTTTGGAACTGGAGTATTTGTGTTTATTGCAATTTTATACCTCGCTGCAATTGCTTATAAAGTAAAGCAAGTATTTAGTAATTCTGATTCGTAAAGTGTAATATGAGGAGGGAATTACAAGAAAAGTAAGGATGCCTGACACATTTTATAAGTTATGATTTATACTCGAAGTGATTTTGTTCTATTCAAAAGCAAAACCCCCTCTAGGGAAGGGATCTTGATTTTGAATAAAAGAGGGATTTTAACGTACAACCTCGCATCTGCAAAAATAACTCTACAAATATCTACACGTATAGTACTGGAGTTGACACCTTCATAATCTCGCCATCCCTTATAAAAAAACGGGGGATGCGGCGGCTTAATGTAGAGACGATTTCATAGTTAATCGTGTTAAGCATTTCAGCGACTTCATCAACGGAAATCTCGGCTCCTTTTTGCTTACCGTAAATCACGACTTCTTCTCCTTGTTTACCTTCACCGTTCTCTCCTAAACTGACCATGATCATATCCATTGTTACTCTTCCCGCCACTGGCACTCGTTTTCCGCGATGAAGAACAAATCCGCGATTGGAAAGGGCACGGGAATAGCCGTCAGCATAGCCGATCGGGAGCGTAGCAATTACTTCATTAGGTTCTGCGACATATGTAGCACCATAGCTGACGGTTCGGGGTTCTGTCCGCATGGTTTTCACATAAGCGATGCGCGCCTTTAAACTTAATGCAGGCTCAAGCTTAACAAGGCCTAGCTGCTTGATATATGTTGAAGGATATAACCCATATAAGCCTATACCTAAACGAATCATATCAGCGCTAAACTCCGGGAAAGCGATGGCTGCAGCCGTGTTGCACATATGGACGGTGGGCAGCTCAATGCCCTGTTTTTTTAAAAAGCTGAGAAAACTGATAAATTTTTCGTGCTGCAGTTTGGTGAGTGTTGTGTCCGGTTCATCAGCTGTTGAAAAATGTGTAAAGATCCCTGTCCACTTGAGGAATTCGCTTGCCTTTAGCGCTTTCACTACTGCTAAAAGTTCTTCTTTAGTGCGTACACCTAATCGGCCCATGCCGGTATCCACGTTAATATGAACAGCCAGCCGGTTAGCGCTCGCTTCTTTTTCCAATATCTCGTTTGCTTCTTTAATCCAATCAACCTGAAATGCTGATAATGTTATATTCCAAGCCGCTGACTTCTTCACACAACTAAGGGATGTAAAACCAAGTACAAGGATAGGCGCTGTAATTCCCGCTTTTCGTAAAACGATTCCTTCCTCCACACTGGCTACAGCAAGCTCACTCGCCCCGTGTTCCAGTGCATGGCGCGCCACTTCTACCGACCCGTGACCATAAGCGTTCGCTTTTACAACGGCCATAATTTTGCTCTTATTTGGAATATGGTGGCGAATCGCTCGTAAATTTTTTTTATCGCATCAAGATTGACTTCGATCCAAACTTCTCGGCAAAGCTTATTCATCAACGATTCCTTCCTTCCTATAAAATAGTAAAACTCACTGACATCAATGGTAGGGTCTCTCTTAATCTAATTTTTATTCAACTTTAGCTGAAATCATTCAACAGTAAACCCATGATATATGAGAGGATCTCATCGATGCCCTGTAATATGACTGAAAAAACATCTGAGCAAAAATCATCAGCCTAAGTTGATGTGTTCGTTATTCATTAGCCTTCATATGAAAATAGCTAGAAGGCCGCGGGTAAAGTTTATTGGTAACATCTATTGTGAATCATGCATGAGGGAGGCTTCTTGCAAAAACAATCTTTTCTAAGTCGTACGCTGTTATGTCCGGCTTTGGTTCCGAAACGATGTAACCGTTGTTTTCAGCGATGCATACGATCCGATAGCGGCATAGCCGTAGAAACCGCCCATAAAGATACCGGCTATGAGGCTGTGCCGATGGCTGATGCAGACAGATATAATCAAACCGAGAGCCAGGGAAACTGTAGGCACATACTTTTTTGGAACCTTTAAAAAGATTTTGATGAGCTGTGTTATGAAGATGATAATTGGTACCGCTGTAACAGCATCCCATACATTCGTATGTATAATCGGGAAATCCATAAAAAGCACCACCTCACGAAATAGTATTCCTTTTTGAACAGGAAATATTTCAATTTTTCCGCTGGGACGGCCGACAGTATATATTTTTTTTCCGGTGTCCAGACTGGTTGTAGTGTCTATCCAAAAGATGGGGTGAAACCTGTGAACGAATATATCGATCTCATTATTCGGGCGGTTATTGCTTTTGCGATTTTATTGGCGGGATCAAAACTGCTAGGGAAACAAACGATTTCGCAAATGAATATTTTCGATTTCATCGCATCGATCACGCTCGGAGCGATTACCGCGAATTTGACTTTCAATTCCAATATTAAAATCCACCACCATGTAATAGCTTTTTTTATGTTTGTGGGCGTCATTTTGGCGACAGCGTACATCTCGATGTGGAGCCAAAAAAGCCGGACGTTTTTTGCGGGTGATCCGACAGTGGTGATTCAAAACGGAAAAATTCTCGAAAAAAATATGCGCAGCATGCGCTACACCGCGGACTATCTGAATCAGCAGCTCAGGGAAAAAGATATTTTCAATATTGAAGAAGTGCTCTTTGCCATTATCGAGACTAACGGCGAATTAACCGTACTAAAAAAACCGCAGTTCCGGCAGGTGACAAAACAGGATTTATGGCTTTCGGCTGCACCTGAATCGAAGCTTCCGATCGAATTGATCATGGACCGGAAAATTAAGAAGGACAATATGAAAGAAAATCAGCTTACCGAATCATGGCTCATGTCTGAACTGCAAAAACAAAACACCGCATTGGAAGAAGTATTTTACGCAGTCTTATTGCCTAATGGAAAAGTTTATATCGATACATACAAAGACCATATCCAATTCCCGGTTGATAAAGAGTAAGGTTACATCCCTAGCTGGTTTCTTTCGGCCCGATACGGTCATCATTATGGTAAAATGGTACTCGTGTGAAAAAAGCAAATGAATGAATCGGCGGAGAATATCGTGTCTTCCGCCGATTCCCCGTTTCGCTGATCATGCCGAAAGGTCTGTTTAGAAAGGATGGAATCACATTGAAAGCTGCGTATTATCGCTACATCATGCTTTTGCTTCTCTGTTTGACCGCAGGGATAGTAGATGTAATAGGGTACTTAAGCATCGGCCACGTCTTTACCGCCAACATGACTGGGAATATCGTACTGCTCGGACTGGCCCTCGGAAACTCTCTCCAAAAAACCGCCATGTATTCTCTCATCGCATTGCTCGGCTTCATCATCGGCGTAATCATTGCGTCTTTGATAGCCGGTAAACAGGAAAAATCCTTCTGGCCGTCATCCGTAACGACAGCGCTAATTGTCGAGGGGGGCGTTTTGCTTCTGTTTGCATGTCTGTCATCATTGCAAACGTCAGCAGACATATTGATTATACTGCTCAGCATTGCGATGGGGCTTCAGACAACTGCGGCTAGAAAGCTCGGTATCGCCGGTATTTCAACAACTGTCTTAACCGGGACGCTGGCCAACTTTTTCGAAGATATAAGCGGACGGTTTTTTAGCAAAAAAAAGCAAAACATTTTACATACAGATGCACTGCTCCGCGCTTTAACGATCGTGCTGTATTGTCTCGGAGCCGTCATTGCTGCGGTTGCCGAACCGGCTTATTCATTTGCGGTGGTATGGATTCCGATCGTCATCATTCTCTGGATCGTTATCACAGCGGGAATCAAGTTTAGAGGGGTTTGAAAATAAACATGCTTTGTACGGGATGAAGCCGGCCGAGGTTGCCCCGAAAAGCCACACCAAGAGGGAAGGGGCTTTTCGGGACTTCACAGATGACAAAACATAAACGATCATACCTTTTGATTATCGATTGTGATGGCGGCCTTGTTGCGCTTGTCATCATTTATGCCTCAATATCAAACTGAAAACGTCGAGCAACACATTGACACCATTCGTTTATTAACGCGGCCTATTCCTGTATTACCGTCAATTCTCCGGTGCCGTAAATAAGTGTGACGGTCTTCCCGTTCTTTTCGTACGTTCCAGCAAGGCCCGTTTGTTCGAGATGATGCCAGCCCTGCTCCGCGATTTTCATCAGGTAAACCGGGCTCGGACCGTTTTCTTCTTTAGCCGGAAAGTAGGTATATGCAACCGCTATTTTCCCCTTCTCGTATTCGTTCGTTTCCTTGATTTTGGCGAACAATGGTACTGGGAATGCCGATTCAGCGGCGGAACTTTTAAAACTGTAAAATAGAAACAAGCCGAGCGATAATAATATAAACATCCACAAAAACAGCGTTTTTTTCATCATTCTATCTCCTTCCACCATATATAGTCGAAAGAATAAAAATAAAGATACATAGATGCACAATTCTTGATTTGGTATATAATGAGAACATCCTAAATAAGGAGGCGTTTTTATGAAGTGCAGAAAAACAATCGGGGTACAAACTAAGGGGGGAAGCGCATCATCTGCCCTATAAACTGCGTGATTCCCCCTGACATGCGGGGGTATCATTTTGGTGGAAAAGGATTTATATTCAGAGACGGAAAAATCCGTTCATCAGGGAAAAACAGCGTTTGGCTGGCTTAGCTTTGTCGCGTTTTTCAGCGTCATGAACGAGACCGTATTTAATGTCGCATTGCCCGACATTGCAGCGGATTTTGGCGTGCAGCCATCCGCGGCCGGCTGGGTGAATACAAGCTTCATCCTTTCGTTTGCCGTCGGCTCGATCATTTACAGCAGAATTTCCGATATGTACGGTTTAAAAAGACCGCTTCTCATCGGCCTCATGACATATGGAGCCGGCTCTTTATTTTGCATGCTTGCACACGCATATTTTCCGGCCGTCATTTTCGCGCGCTTTTTGCAGGGCGCCGGCGCATCGGCCGTGCCTGCGCTGATCATGGTGATGATCACGCGCTTTGTTTGTTCAGAAGACCGCGGAAAATCGTTTGGAATCGTCGGTTCATTGGTGGCGGCGGGGGAAGGCGCCGGTCCGGCGATCGGGGGAATGATCGCCCATTATATTCATTGGTCATTTCTCTTTCTCCCGCCGATGGCAGTACTCTTGTCTGTTCCTTACTTTTCCAGGAGGCTTTCTGATGAAGCGGTCTCGAAACGAAGCATGGACGTTCTGGGGATATGCCTGCTGTCGTTCGGCATTGTGATGTTTGCGCTGTTTACCGCACAATACCGCGCAGTCTATATCGCGGCAGGCGTTCTGGCGCTCTGCGGATTTGCGTTTTACATCCGCCGGGTAAAACATCCTTTTATCGAGCCGTCTTTATTTTCAAATCGAATGTTTGTCGTGATCGTTTTGTCAGGATGCATATTATTGGGAACCGTTGCCGGGTTTATCTCAATGGTGCCTTATATGATGAGAGCCGTATACCATATGAGTGCCGATACGATTGGAGGCGGAATTATATTTCCCGGAACGATCGGCGTCATCTTTTTCGGTTTCCTAAGCGGTGCATTGGTAGATCGGTTCGGCAATCGTCCGGTGTTTTCTCTCGGAATAACACTTATTGCGGCAAGCTTTGTCGCCGCATCGCAAATCGGCGATCGGGCGCCGTGGGTCATGACCGCGCTGCTTGTGTCCACGTTTTGCGGCCTCTCGTTTATCAAAACGGTAATTTCCAGCAGTGCCTCAGAAACTTTGAAGGAAGAGGAAGCCGGGGCAGGCATGGGAATCCTGAATTTCGCCTGCTTCCTATCTGAAGGAATCGGCATCGCCTTTGTCGGCGGCCTGCTGACAATTCCGGAGTTTGACATTCCGTTCCTTCCGGCAATGGGACACGAAAAGGCAGGGAAGTTCAGTTATATGCTGTTCCTTTTCACAGCTTTTGTGCTGGCGGGCGGCTTGCTGTATGTACTGACTGGCAGACGGAAAAAACGTTGAATTTTTGCTTGAGCGGCTGGGTTTGTAATATGACCCGGCCGCTTTTTAGCGTGCTTGGGAGGGGACGCATTCATGAAAAAAAAACAGCTTCATTGCAGCGGCTGGGGACGGCTTCTGCATCATTAACCTTCAAAAGTCGGGCTGCTGGTATCACCGGGAGCCCGATGGATCTCGTCATGTCAGATGGCGGACAACTGCTTTGACCGCTTGAAGTGATCCCTTTAAATAGTAGTGCATGGGGTAATTTCATCAGATGAGATATTTTTGTTGCAGGAAATGAGGTGAAAGCTTTTCTTTTTAAAGGATTTTTCTGCGAATTTTCAGGAAAATCATCTCAACATTTTTAAAATCTGTCCGATATGATTCATAGATTAAAAATTGTACGGCACAGGAGGAGACCATATGCTTATCGTGACAACGGATACGATCGCGGGTCATAACATACAAGAGGTTAAGGGAATCGTCACAGCGAGCGTTGTTCAATCGAGAAACATCGGAAAAGATATTTTGTCAGGTTTGAAATCTATGATTGGCGGAGAACTGAAAAATTATACAGAAATGCTTGAGGAATCGAAGAGAATGGTGAAAGAACGCATGGTGAAGCAGGCGGAGGAATCGGGAGCAAATGCGATCGCCGGGTTAAGGTTTGAACTCTCTGCAGGACAGGGTACCTCTGAATTAATCGGGTATGGAACGGCTGTCATCATTGATTAAACTTTCGGAGTATCAGGAGCAGGCAGTCCTTAAAACGCCTTATATCAAGGCGTTTTCTCCGACTGTTCCGATCCTTTGCGGCCTGTGAAAAGCTGGGGATATTTTCGATAGATGATGATCATGATGATCATCATGTATATGCCGTAGATGCCGAAGGAAAGCAGCTTATGTTTGCCGAAATTGGCGCCGGCAATCGATATGATGAGAGCGTTTGGGATTTTTCCCAGCGTTGAAGCGGCAAAAAAGACCGCCCATTTGATGTTGCTCAATCCGCAGACCGTATTCATGACAATCGCAGGAATGACGGGGATCAGCCTGCCCGTAAGCACGGCGGTAAAGGCATTCTCGTTAAAATAGCCTTCATACTCACCGATTTTCGGGAATTTTGAGGCCTTTTTTCTTGCCCAGTCCCTGAATCCGTAACGGGACAGAAAGAAAAGCAGCATCGTGCCGAGCATCGATCCTGATAACGTGATCATAAGGCCGCTTCCGATTCCGAAAACCGCACCGTTCATTCCGGCGGTGATGGCAAACGGAACGACAGGGAAAAAGGCGCAGGCCGCCATAAGCAGGATGCTGAATGCGACCGAATAGCTTCCGCCTGCTTTGATCATTTCAAGCCAGGCTTCTTTATGTAAAAAACCGATTATGATGATGGCAATCATCATAGCGATGCTGAGTAGTTTTTTTACCATTCTGATTGTTTCGCTGCCTCTCTTCACAATTTACGTTACATCTTTAACAAAGCGCTTTCCAGATAAGCCAAGATGTCATCGGCTTTTGACAAATTGCAATTGCTGAGCATGATGAGAACCTTCTTTTGATCCATGTAACGGTTGATCGAGCTGATAAAACCGTGGACTTCACCGTCATGCCATATTTTATGCTTATTTTGTTTATTAATGAACCACCCGTATCCGATCCAATTGTTTTGAACGAGCGCGTCTAGCGGACCTTCGCTAACAAAAGCCGGCTTGTTGATACAGCTGTACAAGGCTTCTTTCATCGATTTTTTCGTCACCAACTTCTCAGTATACAGCGCCCGGTCCCACAAATACAAGTCTTCGACAGTCGAGTAAAGCCCGCTTTCCCCATGACCGTATATGATGGGGGCTTGTACCGATCCACGGTTGAGGGCTAGATAACCGACTGTCGGGAAAATATCTTCCGGTGACGTGAAAAACCCCGAGTTTTCCATGCCTAACGGATCAAGTATCAACTGTTGAATGTTGTTTGCATAAGAATCGCCTGTGACGGTTTCGATGATTTTAGCGAGCAGGATATAGCCCGAATTGCTGTAATTAAACCTTTGGCCCGGATTGAATTCGAGCGGTTTTTCCATAAAGCAGGAGATGTATCGGTCGAGTGGAGAAAGCTCTAATTCGATATCGAGCAGTTCTTCCCCCAAAAAGTCCGGAATACCTGATGTATGGCTTAATAAATGTTTGATGGTGATCCTGTCGCCGTTTGGATAGTCGGGCAAATAGAATCGAATGGGGTCTGTTGTGCTCAGCAGCCCTTTTTCTTGCAGCTGCATGACTGCAATAGCGGTAAACTGTTTTGTCAAAGAAGCGATTTGATAGCGTGATGCCGGCCCGTTTTTCATTTTATCCTTGTAATTGGAGTATCCGTAGCCTTTGGACAAAATCACGCCATTGCGGTCGGCCAGCAGGATGCTGCCATTGAAATGATTTTTGGATGCTTGTTCCATTAAATAGGCATCGAGATGATCTGCTGTATATTCCAATAAAACCAATCCTCTCATATTCTATAATTCATTAAGTAGAAAACGGTATGTTGAAAAGGAATGTAAATAGCTGGGCGCGCCAAACATAACATTATAAAAATTTTCGGAGATTTTCCATATTTCTCGGTATAATTTAAGCTAAATTTAAGTAAAATGAAACAAAATTATGACAAAATAGTGTTGGCACTTGGGAGACGATTTGGCTGTTTCCCAGGTGCCTTTTTTATCTAAAATGAAACAAATATAAGGCGGCAGTAATGAAATGAGGAAGAAAGTCGAGGTTGCGCCCGGAGATGAGTCTAAAGATCCTCCTTTTATTTCTTGAGAAAAGGACTATATTAGTATTTTTTAATTTTACTTTAATTTTGAAGGGTTTTTCCTTTATTATCTATAATATGTTCATTACTATGTATTGGAAGAAGCCTTTCGATGCGGCGCTTCAGCTGCAGGCTTAAAACATTGCGGGAGGTAATAAAATGGAACAAAAACATATCGCCATCTTCAATATTCCGGCTCATGGACATATTAATCCGACACTGGCTTTGACGAAAAAACTTGTTGAGCGGGGGTACCGGGTGACGTATCCAGTCACGGAAGAATTCACAACTGCTATTGAAGAAACGGGGGCAAAACCGCTTCAATACCGTTCAACCTTAAATATCGATCCTCGCCAAATTCGGGAAGTGATGAAAAATAAAGAAACGGCACAACAGATGCCGGAAATGTTTAAAAAAGAAGTTGACGAAGTTCTTCCTCAGCTTGAAGCGTTTTATGAAAATGACCGGCCGGACCTCGTCATTTTTGACTTTATGGCGATGGCAGGGAAGATCCTGGCGGAAAAATTTGGGGTGAAAGCAGTTCGGCTTTGCTCGACATACGCCCAGAACGACCATTTTCACTTCAGGGCGATGGCGGAAACGATTCAAATGGGAAAGAACGCAGAACAGCTTCCTGACTTGAATAATGCCAATATTCCGTATTTTGAAGAAATATTTCAGCCGGCAAACCTTAATATTGTCTTTATGCCGCGCGCTTTTCAGCCATACGGTGATACGTTTGACGAACGCTTCCGGTTTGTCGGTCCGTCTCTTGCCGAGCGTAAATTCCAGAAAAAAGACATACCGCTTGTCAAGGATGACGGCCGCCCTGTCATGCTGATTTCACTGGGGACAGCCTTCAATGCCTGGCCTGAGTTCTATGAGATGTGCATCGAAGCGTTCAGGGATACGAAGTGGCAGGTCATTATGTCGGTTGGAAGGACGATCGATCCCGAAAGCTTCAAAGACGTACCTGAAAACATATCGATTCATCAGCATGTTCCGCAGCTTGAAATCCTTAAAAAAGCAAAGCTGTTCATCAGCCACGGGGGAATGAACAGTACGATGGAAGCATTGAATGCAGGCGTTCCGCTCGTCGTCATTCCGCAAATGCCGGAACAGGAAATCACGGCCCGCCGCGTGGAAGAGCTCGGGCTTGGAAAGCACCTGCAGCCAGAGGAAACAACTGTTCGCTCCTTGCAGGAAGCCGTTTCCAAAGTTGACGATGACGCACAAATGCTAAACCGGGTAAAGGACATGCAAAAGAACATCAGGGAAGCAGGGGGAGCGGAAAAAGCCGCCGATGAAATCGAAGCGTTTTTCAAATTGTTGACTGTAAAATAATTATGTAAACAATCATATTTCTGGGGGGACCTTTCGGGTTCCCCTTGATTTTTTCTGCTGCCTTCTGGCGGCTTTCATGGTTTTGAAAAAATGCTGACCGAAGCGGCGATCGCCAGATGGTTTAATAACTTCGCAGAAACCGCTTTTGTCTCTGCATGGCCTGAGTGACCCGGCCGGCATCATCAAAAGGATACAACCATTCACTTGCCCGGTTTAAGTAAATAAATCGTATTGTCTTATGTTGCAGCAAATCCGGGTTCTCTTTTAGCAAAACCTCCTTTTATACCCCGCTATTCGTCTTGTCCTCCCGGCGACCCAGGGCTTTTGTCATCGCGTAGAAGCATCTTAAAGACCGCCTGTTGTTTAACGAAGTCAGAAAGATGCTAAGAAGTATACAGTGCCACATTTTGAACATACTACATCTATTCATGTGTCACTTTTTAGAACGTACTGACTAGGAGGAAGCATTATGTCAAAACAGGGCAAATTCAAAAAAACGATGACATTGCTTGATCTTATATTGATCGGTATGGGAGCGATATTCGGTTCAGCCTGGCTGTTTGCCGTCAGCAATGTCGCATCAAAAGCGGGTCCGGCAGGAAGCTTTTCCTGGATTATCGGAGGGGTGATCATCCTGTTGATCGGTCTCGTGTATGCTGAGCTAGGCGCAGCTTTGCCGCGTACGGGAGGGATTATCCGCTACCCGGTTTATACGCACGGCCACCTTGTCGGCTATTTAATTTCCTTCATTACGATCGTTGCGTATACGAGCCTGATTTCGATTGAAGTAACGGCTGTCCGACAGTATGTGGCCTATTGGTTTCCCGGCTTGACGATAAAGGGGTCTGAATCACCGACGATCATTGATATGCTCCCCTAAAGGTAGACAGATGAAATAAAAAAATCTGTTTGCCTTGGGGGAGTTTTTTCATGGCTGGAAAATGGTTTTCAAAAGAAGAAAAATTGAATATTCTATCAGAATGTGATCAGG
>NZ_JBALMR010000012.1:0-696 GCF_036963165.1 Bacillus sp. JJ675
ATTCTGATATGCTCCCCTAAAGGTAGACAGATGAAATAAAAAAATCTGTTTGCCTTGGGGGAGTTTTTTCATGGCTGGAAAATGGTTTTCAAAAGAAGAAAAATTGAATATTCTATCAGAATGTGATCAGGGCAATAATTCGGTGAAGGAGATCGCAGAAAAATATGGCATTCATGCCGAAACGATTCGTGAATGGAGAACATCGCATGATATGGCGGGTGTGGAGAGTTTGGAACGTTCAAAGCGCCATAAGTTCTATCCCGCAGAATTAAAATACAATGCCGTGAAAGACTTCTTATCCGGACGCTACTCTCAAAGAGAAATCTCGAGAAAATATAAGATTTCCAGTAAATCCGTACTCATGAAGTGGGTTGAGCTTTATAATGGTCATAAAACGTTAAAAGACAGCGGGAGAGGAAGGAATCGTTTGATGACCAAACGGAAGAACGTTTCATTGGAAGAACGGATTGAGATTGCGAAGGATTGTCTAGCTCATGGAAAGGACTACGCCAGATCAATGGAGATTCATCAAGTCTCCTACCAACAGGTGTATCAATGGGTGAAAAAGTATCAAGAAGGCGGAGAAGAGGCCTTAAAAGACAACCGAGGGAAACGCAAAACCGAAGAAGAACTGACACCTGAAGAAAAAATTCAACGGGAAAACAAACGGCTGGAACAGGAAAATGAGCGTTTGCG
>NZ_JBALMR010000012.1:771-1695 GCF_036963165.1 Bacillus sp. JJ675
CTGTCCAAATGTTATGTGAGATTGCCGAAGTTTCGCGCCAGGGGTATTACAAATGGAGGAGCCGAGTACCTTCAGCGAGAGAAAAACAGAATGAAAAGATTATCGCCAAAATGGCGCTACTTCACGAACAAATTGGCGGTATCTACGGATACCGCAGAATGACCTTAAACATGAACCGCCGCTTTAAAGAGCGCCTCAATCATAAGCGCATCTATCGGCTGATGAAAATTGCCAAGCTGGAGTGTGTCATTCGGCGGAAGAAAAAACGTTACGGCAAAGCGACGCCTCAACATGTGTCCGAAAATATCCTGAATCGAGAGTTTAAAGCGGACAAACCAAATCAAAAATGGGTGACTGATGTGACAGAGCTAAAATACGGCCATCGGAAAGCGTACCTCAGTGCCATTTTAGATCTTCATGAGGGAATGGTCGTGTCTTATGTGCTGGGGAAATCCAATAATAACGCCCTTGTGTTTAAAACCTTGAACCAAGCGCTTGAGGCAGCCCCAAACGCACGTCCTCTCCTTCACAGCGACAGAGGTTTTCAATACACGTCCCACCAGTTTAGAAGGATGATTGAAAACGCAAATATGACACAGAGTATGTCCCGCGTCGGCCGCTGTATTGATAACGGCCCCATTGAGTCGTTTTGGGGGAAATTAAAATGCGAGAAATACAGACGGAATTCGTACGAGACATTTGAGGCACTTCAAAGCGCAATTGATGAATATATCCACTTTTACAACCACGATCGTCTACAAGAAAAACTAAACGGCCTCAGCCCAGTGGAATACAGGGCTAAAGCCGTCTAGTGTGTTTTAGTTATTTCCACTGTCTACTTGACAGGGTGCAGATCAACTGCTCCGGTTTTTTGTTATTCGAGAAATCTTTTTTTGATATCAGGGCCGGGGATCATGCACGATT
>NZ_JBALMR010000013.1:0-13640 GCF_036963165.1 Bacillus sp. JJ675
GTTTTATGCCCTTCCCTAACCGCAAGATACCTTTTGACCGCTTGTATTTTTTCCTCAGCTGTAAATTTAGCCATAAAAAACTGCACCTCCGATTGTTAGATGGTGTCTAACAATTGGGGTGCAGTTCAGCTCCGGCAGCTTTTTGCTGATCAATAGTCGTTAAAGTATGTCTGGATTTTTGCAGGATCATTCGTTTTCGTCAGCGCAAGCATCAGCAATATTCGCGACTTTTCGGGATTGAGCGAATTGGAGGCGAGAAGCTTTTTCTTTTCAAGCTCCGGGCTTGGTGTGACAACGCCGTTTTTCGTCCGGCTCGACCGAACGACGGCCACGCCTTTTTTTGCGGCGGCAACTGCGCCGTTTTTCGCCGCATCCGAGATTGAACCGTTTCCGCTGCCCGCGAAGATGATTCCTTTTGCACCAGCTTTTTGCGCCGCATCAAACAAATATCGTCCATCGCTTTGATACCCGTAAATAATATCGACCTGCGGCAGCTTATCGATTTTTGAAATGTCAAAATCGGTTTCCCTTGTGTGTTTTTTCGTGATGTCATTGAAGATATAAATGTCGCCTGCGATAACGCCGATATTGCCCATTTCCTCCGACTTAAATGTATCAGGCGTCGTCGTGTTCGTTTTCGTCACATATCTAGCCGAAGCGATGCGGTCGTTCAAGACGACTAAAGTTCCTTTCCCTTTCGCTTCCTTGCTTGCGGCCACTTTGACGGCATTGTACAAATTGGACGGACCATCCGCTCCGATTGCGGTCGAAGGCCTCATCGATCCGACGACGACGATCGGTTTATCGCTTTTTATGACGAGATTCAAAAAGTAAGCCGTTTCTTCCAGTGTATCGGTGCCGTGGGTGACCACGATTCCGTCGACATCATCTGAAGCGAGCAGCTCATTGGCGCGTTTGCTCAGCTTCAGCAATGTTTCATTCGTCATATTTTGGCTGCCTATATTTGCGATCTGTTCACCGCTGATATTGGCGATATCCTGCATTTCAGGCACAGCTTCAATCAGCGCATCAACGCCTACTGCACCTGCTCTGTAATTGGTTGTTGACGTTTTCGACTTGTCTGCTCCCGCAATCGTTCCGCCGGTTGCCAAAATTTCTATATTGGGAAGACCTTTCTGTTTTTGTTCCGTTTTGGCTGCTGCAGTTTCCGTCTTCGCTTCAGCCTTTGATTCATTTGCCGGCTCATTCGAACTCGAACACCCGGTGATCAACAACAGCCCTAATACAATCATCAGCATTCGTTTTTTTATCATGGTTTTGATCTCCCCTTGCTGTATGTAAGCGTATTTTTTGTATTTTCTCCTTCTGCCTCCCTTTAATACCAGTGTAAATTTTATAAATTTTCTGTCTAATCTTATGGTAGATTTTCTTCTATCCTTTCGAAAAAAAAAGGAGAAAACTCCCCTTGTTTTCCCCTTTTGCTATTGCTTTAAAAGCCTAAATTCTTCTTTTACTTTTTTCAAAAACTCCTCATTCGTCATCAAATCATAAGCGGTAAACGCCATCGATTTCGCACCGAGCATCAAGCCTTCAAACCCTTTGCTGCTCATGGCCGCTTCCCGAAACTCCGGCGTGTGGCATGCATACGGTTCATCACAGATTTGTACATACGGATGGATCGACGGGGCGATCTGACTGACGTTTCCCATATCAACCGAGCCTCCTCCATCCGCTTTTTCGTGGATCGAATCCGGTTCGACGCCTAATTCGATCATGTTTTTTGTAAAGATGTCGGATAGGGCTTGATTCGTTTTCAAATCGTCATAGGAAAGCTCGTAAAAAGATGTTTGAAGACGGGCGCCCGTTGCCAGAGCAGCCGCCTTGGCGCAGTTTTTCACTTTTTCGAGCAGTTCGTTGACATAGCTGCGTTCCGCCCCCCTGACATAGAACTGGGCCACCGCATAGTCGGGAACGACATTGGCCGCTTTCCCGCCTTCGAGAATGATGCCGTGAATCCTTGCATCAGGAAGAATATGCTGTCTGAGCGCATTAATTCCGTTGAACGTCTGAATCACCGCATCAAGCGCATTGATTCCTTCATGCGGCGCTCCCGCTGCGTGTGAGGCTTTCCCGAAAAATTCAAATTGAATTGCATCCATCGCCAGCGATGTTCCGCTTTTTTCGTGTCTGTAATATGGATGAACCATCATGGCCGCATCGAGATGGTCAAAGACCCCCTGCTCGGCCATGGTCACTTTGCCGCCTTTTGTTTCCTCTGCGGGCGTTCCGTATACATACACTTTGCCGCTGCATGACGCCATCACTTTGCTGATGCCGATGGCGGCCCCGACGGCCATCGTCCCGATCAGGTTGTGGCCGCAGGCATGGCCGATGTCGGGAAGCGCATCATATTCCGCCATCAACCCGATCGCCGGTCCGGGGCGGCCGCTGTCATATACGGCTGTAAATGCCGTCGCAAGGCCGCATGTGCCAAGCTCTACTTCAAACCCGTGTTTTTTTAATTCTTCTGACAGGATCTTTGACGCTTTGAATTCTTCATGCCCCAGCTCAGGATGGTTGCCGATGTATTGGCTGATGTGAAATAAATCTTGCCGGATGCTTTCAATTTCTTTTTCAATTTGGCTTTTCATGGCGGTGCCCCCTTCTTGTTTTTGATTCCTAATCTTACGAAGGAATTGACAAGCGACTGTGATCTATCAAAAATGATTAAATATATATTTAAATGAATAATAATACATTATAAAGGAGAGCAGCCACGTGAGCAATAATCCTTCCGAAAAAACGGGTTTCCAATTTCCGCACTCGTATGTATTGGATTTTTTCTTTCATCATCCTTGCCGCTTTTGCGTCTTTCTTGATCCCTTCAGGCAAGTTTGAACGGACGGAACAAGACGGCCGCACCGTGATCGCCCAGGGAAATTACAGCCCGTACTGACGCCGCACCCGCCGGGGGTATTTTCGCGTATTCAAAGCCGTATCGGAAGGAATGATGCAATCGGCCGACATCATTTTCTATATGATCATCCCGATTCCAGGCGTACTGATGGCGATGCTCGCGATTGCAGCATTCCGTACGACCGCTGGATCAAGTTCGTCTGGAAGCTGACCGCCGGCTGGCTGCTCGCGACCATCCATCGCGTTGATGACCGGGATGAAGTGAAAGCCCCTCCGGCTTTTCACTCGTTCCTTAACGTAACCTTAAATTTTCCCCGAGCCGTCCTTTTCACCCAAAACGGCCTTCCGCCTGAATTCAGGACTATTGAATCACCAACTGTCTTTTCGAAATACCATTCCCTTTTTTTCAATGTTTCCTCTGATTTCTCAAGATTTTCAGACAATTTTCGCGTATCAGAACTACTTTTCGGATTCCATTTATTTCATCTAAAGGTAATCCTTTTGTTATAGTCTTTTTCACCCAGTCAAACTTTTTGGGAATGCCTAAACCTGAAACAAAGCGTCCAAAATTAGGATTTATAACCTATTTCACAATGATTCTCCAAACCTTAAAATGAGTACTGTTGTTTCTATTTTGCAGAAGAAACTCAGAAAAAAGGAAATTATATAATCATAATTTCACTGTTTGACAAACAAAAAGACCGGGACTTGAGTAAGTTATACATCATAACGACGTCGGCCTTTTGTTGCATGACAATGAAAAAATAATAGAAAAAGGAGATAGACATGCGTAATAAAAAGTTTTATTTAATGTTGCTCTTGATGATCGTAGCCGTATTTTCTGCCGCATGCAGCGGGGGGAACAAAAGTGCAAGCGCTGACAAAGACGAAGCAAAAAAAGCGGATAACGCAGAGATCAAAATACTCAGCACAGAATATACGCTCCCTGATGATTCAACAACAAAATTAGCTGATGGTGAACTGATTTTAAAAGTGAAAGTGTCCGTAAAAAACACGGGAAAAGAGCCATTATCCGTCACCCGCAGATCGTTCAACCTTTATCATGGCGATTCTAAAGTGACTGATGTAAACATTTATGATGCTCAGAATGAAAGATTAACGACTGCAACGCTAAACTCCGATAAATCAGTCGACGGATATCTGTATTACCAAGTTGAAAAAGGGGAAAAGTATCAGCTCGAATATGCGCCTGAAACGTATGGCGACGAAAAAATCGAACCGATTGAATTTGAAATAGACGGCGGCAGCAGCGCCATGCTGGAGTCTGCTAAAAAGCTTGACGACCCGGCAAAAGCTTTGCTTGCTTATACAGACATCACGCTCTTCGGCAAGGATAATGAAGATTTCGAAAAATTGACCGGCGAAAACAAACGGGAAATCGTCACCGATTATATTGAGGGCGGCCAAAAATCCCTTATCAAGTCCATGGGCATCTATAATGAAGAAGATGTCGATAAAAAGAAACTGAACAAACTGATCAGCGCCATCCAAAACGCCTACAAAGATAAAGCGAAAGTCAAAGCGGTTACAAAAACGATGACCAGCGAAGAAGCAAAAGTCGAAGCAACCATTACACCAATCGACAGCTCAGATACGCAAAAAAGAGTCCAAAAGAGAATGGAAGAATACGTGAAAGACAGCGGGAAAAATTATATGTCCCGGGAAGAACTGATCAACCCTACCATCGATGCCATGGCGGAAGAGCTCAAAAAAGTGGAAACCGCCTCAAACGATAAAACCGTTGAAATCACGATGAAGAAGACGAAAGACGGCAAATGGCAGCTTGATCTTACTGATTATGATACCGAGGATTATTTCTCAAGCTTCTTTAAAAACTAACAGCAAAAAAAGCACCGAAAAAAGGTGCTTTTTTTGCTATCGTTTTTCAATGACAATAAAACAAGTGCTGTCAGGCAAAGAAGCTTCCTCCCCATTCACTTCTGTTAATTCAATTTTGGGAATGAGATGCTCCTCATACCCTGCTTGCAAATAATGCTCAAAAACAAGGATATTCGCACGTCCGCCCAGTTCTTTCTCAATACAGGCCCGATATTCAGAAGGCGTGAAATAGCCAAACTGCTCTTGGACTTCATGCGGATACGCCTCTTCCCCCCAAGTATATGTATAGAGAAATTCCATCGCATCATTGACATAAAGTACAGCCGCATCCTTCTCGATCTCAAGAATCTCTATCTGCCGTCCTTTAAAGTCACGGACATATCTTCTTAAGAAAGCCATTCCGTCTGGATCTTTAAAGCGAATCCGGACCACCGCCATCTTGTCCTCTGTCATAATGCCGTCTCTGATGATGATCCTGCCTTTTGGCCTCAGCACTTCAAACGCGCTTTTTAAAGCTTGGGAAATGACCCGGTGATTGAATTTTCTGCCCTCATAAGGAACGTATGAAAACAATTCGTGGAGAATCGATGAAAATACGATCGTATCGACGCTCTCCTTTTCGATATACTCCGGCAAATCCAGCGCATCGGCCTGCTTGACCTTCCACGGTTTATGCTCGCGGACCTTCCGTTTTTGCAGTTCTTCAATGACGTTGACCGATAGATCAATTCCGATCACTTCAGCCTCGGGGTGATACTCCGTCAGCAAATCGAGCATAACGCCTCCGCCTGCGCCGATATCGAGCATCTTTTCCCCGACGGCATAATCGGCAATCTTCTTTTTATAATCTTCAGCGCCATTCATATCTGACAAGTAAGCCTGCTCGTTTTGCAGGCGGTCAAATGAATCTTTCCGAAACTCAAAAAAGTCGTAAAGCAGTACGATCGCCCTTTCGTATAACGGCGATTTCTCAGCTTCTTGACAAAACTCAATCAGCTTCAGCCCGGCCTTTGAGAACGAAAAGGTGACACCGATGATTTCCGAAGCGGCGTCAAACGGCTGAACCGCTAAAGAAACGTGTTCATTAACAGGCGCCTCGCCGCGAAGCAGGTCTGTGACAGACATTTCTTTCAAATAAGCTTCAATAATCCGCTTTTTATAAATATTCGTATGCCGAACGCCTTGATAGTCGCGGTAAATATCCTTCATCAGCGGTTCAAAACTGATATGCCTGACAGACAGGGGATTGACGGAACGGCGGATGAGCAGGAAGATTTTGACGAACTCTTCAAAGCTGAAAGAGGACAGCGCTGACTCCACATACCATAAGTCGACCTGTCCAAAAAGCCGCCGCAGGGCGTTTTCTGCCGAGTGCTTTGTCAAATACGGCTCATAGCGGCTTCCGTCTTCTCCCATATCAATCGCTTGCTGGCGCAGCTTTTTCAGCCTTTCTGCAAACGGCAGCTCTCTTTTTCGCTCACCTTCCGAAAGCTGCGCCACGACCTCGCTCACATCGTGTTTGACCGAATCCCAAAGCGCAGCCGACACGCCGGCGATAATGCAGTTGTTCAAAACATACAGCACCCTCTTCATATCGATGTCCGCCTGTCCTGATGCTTCCATCCAATCGATCAGAGGCTCAAGCTGCCGGTATCTCGATTCCCCGCGAATGTACTGCCCCACAAGCCCGTGCGTCAAAATCAACAGGTAGACAAGCTCCTCCGTATCTTGCCGGTCAGCCAAAAACGGCCGGCTTCGGTTTGCATAGATTTGCGCTGAGCCGATGTTATGAATCGCGAGCTGAAACCCTTTGTCCCGCCATTCCTTTCTTTTATGAGGCTGCCCGCATTTCGCCGTCTCACTCCAGATAAGGACCTCTTCAATAATCGCCTTTTCCCTCTCCGGGATATCGGCTTGCTCTAATATGCAGAGCGTCTTTTCAACATAGAGAAGAACAGGATTGGAAGGCATCTTTTCCAATGAAGGAACGCGCTCCAGATTGACGTTTTTCTCCTCCGTCAAAAAAAGATATTTCAACCATTCGGCATGCCGCAAAACATGCCGGTCCCCATTTTTCAGTTTTTCGATTGCTTCCAAAGATTGCAGACGTCTCATGTAGCTTCCCTCTTTCTATTCTATAAGAACCATCATAGGGTAAATAGTTTCATATAGAAATAGGGCGAAATACACATAGTTTACAGCGTCTGTCCGCTGTCTGCGGTTATGATCTGCCCCGTCATGGCCTCCTGCTCAAGTACATCACAGATGAGCTTGGCGATGTCCTCAGGGGAAGCGAGCCGTTCCAAAGGCATCTGGCGGGTAAGCTGCATCATTTTTTCTTCCCTGCCTTCCCACCATCTCGTGGCCACTGCTCCCGGCGCTACGCTGGAAACCGTAATCTCCGGGGCAAGCGCATGAGCCAATGATTTCGTAAGACCGTGAACTGCCGCTTTTGATACGGCATACGGTAGCGAAGACCCTGATCCGGTCAATCCGGCAATGCTTCCGACGTTAACGATGGCACCACGGCCGTTTTTTTTTCATCAGCGGGGCCGCCGCCCTTGCACAGTGGAACATCCCTTTGACATTGACAGCATAAAGCACATCCCAGACGTCATCCGAAGCGGCCTCCAAATCGTCAAGCTGAATATGCCGGGTGATGCTTGCATTATTGACGAGGAGATCGACAGTTCCGAACTCCCGTACGATCGTTTCAATCATATTCCGGACTTCATCGTCCCGGGAAACGTCAGCTTAAACGGCGATCGCCCGTCCTCCTCTTTCAGCGATCATCCGGACCGTTTCTTCCGCCTCCGCTTCTGAACGTGAATAGTTCACCGCAACCGCAGCCCCGCGCTCTGCCAGTTTAAGAGATACAGCCCGTCCGATTCCGGTGCCGCCTCCCGTCACGAGTGCCGTTTTATCTTGAATATCCATTTTGATCCGCCCCTTCCCCGGTTGTTGATGCAAGCTGTGCAATCCCATTTCCAAACGACCAGTTCTCTTTCACATTCTCTGTCACGATAATCATGACATCCTCCACCCGAATGCCTGCCCCGCTGTGCAGGTGTTCTGCGATGCGTCGATACAATGCCGGCTTTTTTTGGATCGGTCTTTGCTTCATTGTGATTTGAATATAAATCAGATCTTTCGTTCGATTGATGTTCATATAGCCCGGATCGAAGAAAAATTCTTCTTCATCGTGCTGTGTAATCACTTGAAAGTAGTCGTCTTCCGGCACATCGATCGTCTCTGTCATCGCCTGATGAACAGAGCGGCTGATCGTTCGAAGCTCTTCCTTTGTTCTGCCCTTTAATAGATCAATTCGGACAAACGGCATGTGATCATCCCTCCTCTTGTTTGATTTATAGTATATATTCCTTTTATGGTTTAGTATAATTGAATCATTTGAACGATATGTTCAATTTTATTGAACCCCATATCGGAGGAATTTGAACATGGATATGAAAGCAGTAAAGACGTTTCATAAAATCGTAACTTGCAAAAGCTTCATTCGGGCGGCGGAAGAGCTGAATTACGCCCAGTCCACCGTGACGATGCAAATTCAAAAACTCGAAACAGACCTCGGAGTCCGCCTGCTGGAAAGGGGAAAAACATTCAGGCTGACGGAAGCCGGCAGGCTCTTTTTTGATCAAAGCCGGCATATCGTCAAAGAGATCGAGCAGCTGCAAAACAACATGTCTGACTTATTGCTCGGTGAAGCCGGCAGCATTCGCCTAGGGGCGGTGGAACCGATCGCAAGCCGCCTTTTGCCCGGGATTTTGGGAGAATTTTTAGCAGAGCATCCAAAGATCCGGATATCCGTCGAAATCGGAAACTCGGCGCCGCTCGCGGAACGGCTTTTGCAAGGGAACCTCGACNNGCTCGACGCCGGCGATCGGAACAGACCTTTATTTTGAACCGCTTTTCGCGGAAGAGCTGACAGTGCTCTTGCCCGAAGGACACCCTGCGGCAGAACATGAGCGCGTCAGCTTAAAGGATCTCAGAGAGCATCGCCTGCTCATCACGGCCCACAACTGTACGTATCGGAAAAAAGTCGAAATCGCCTTTCAGGAATTGCCCGGGAGCCAAATGAACACAATGGAAGTCGGCAGCATGACCGCATTGAAAAACTATGTAGCCGCAGGACTCGGGATCGCCCTCGTTCCAAAAAGCATCGCGTCCTCCCCGCCTGCCGGAACTACGGTCCGCGACCTCATTGACAATCCGATTGCCATCAGGTTCGGCATCCTCTGCAAAACGTCGGCATTTCCTCTGAAGCACGCGGCAGCCAAGCTTTATCAATGTTTAAAAGAAAATCTTCAAAGACAAAAAAAGGACCTTCCGAATTGATCCGGAAGGCCCTTCCCAACCTTACGCCTAATTTAGCGGGATCGTTATTTGCACTTGTCCGCCCCCCGTCTCCGCATTCCTGATCACCAGATCGCCTTGATGCAGTTTTGCGACATTAAGGGCAAACGTAAGGCCGATTCCGTAATGTCCGTTTGATGTTCTGCTTTTATCCTCCATGTAAAAAAGCTGTGCCGCTTTTTTCAGCCCTTCAGGAGTAAAGCCATTCCCGCTGTCCGTGATCGTAAAAGTGAGGGAGTCTCGCCGGCAGGCTGCTTCAAAATAAACCTTCCCTTCGTCAGGCGAATGGTCGGCCGCGTTTGACAGAATATTCATCAGCGCCCGCTGAAGAAGCTGGCGGTCAATTGTTGCCTCTTGCGAATCAAGGTTGTGTTCTGTCCGCACGATTTCAACGCTTTTGCTTCCTATGTATGCCGTCATTTCCTGAATCACGCTGTTTACAAGCTCCTTCACTTGAACGCGTTTCAGATCGGCGCGGAACGCTTCCTCTGTTTTTGATATATGGATTAATTGATCGATATATTGCTCGATTTTAATTGCGGCATTCAGGATATAGCCGATATAATCGGACTGCTCCCCGCTTTGTGATGATAAACCCAGCAGTTCCGCATTTCCTTTAATAATCGTCATAGGGATTTTCACATCGTGAGCAAGCGCGCCGATTTGTTCGTTTTTCGATTTTTCCATGTGCCATTGCGCCTCAAGAGATGCCTGAAGGGCATTTTTCATCTCGATAAGAGATTCAATGACATCATCAAATTCCTTGAAATTCGAGTATTCCGGTGAAATATTCAGATTCTGTTCCTTGATTTGTTCCGTTATCGTGTTTAATTTGTCGAAATGCCTTTTTAATTGATTGGCAAAATGCGTTGTCACAATAAAAATGACCGTGATGATCAACATAACCAGGATGCAAATGCTCGTCAGCTCATAGTTTGGAAGATACTTTCTCAATAATGGAGAATGGAATTCAGCCCGCAAGGAATATTCCAAAACGCAATATTCGTCTTTTCGGTCGATGATCAGATAGCCTTTTTGCTTGAAGTTTACATACGGCTTGTTCTCTATTTTTTTCCTCACAATATATAAATCTTTCTCTTTTATCGTCCCCGCGGTTTTCCGCTTCGATTTCTTATCCAAAATGGCGTATGACATCGTATCCGGGATCATGCTGCCTGTTACCTGTTTTGCTTCCTGAAGCCGCGGTTTCAGCTTTTCCGCTTTATGTTCATTATCATTCGCCGGATCAATCAGACCCGCATTCATTCCCATTGTGTTGACAAACAGATACAGGGAGGTAACGGCGGCTAAACTTAAACATAGCGTGATCATGTATACAATCAGTTCTCTGCGCAGCGTCTTTTTTCTTTTCGTTATTCCCATTTGTATCCTACGCCCCACACCGTTTTAATGGGATCCTCATGATGTTCTTTGCATTTTTTTCGAATCGTCCTGATGAATTCGGTGATCGTAGAGTATAAAGCGTCGCCGTCCAACCCGTATACTTCTTCATAAATCTGTTCTCTCGAAAAGGTCCGGCCTTTATGTTGGGCCAGGAACTCGCATATTTTATATTCGTTTTTCGTCAGGTTTAATTTTTGACCGTGAATAAATACTTCCTTGCTGTCAAAATGAAACAAAAACCCGGAAATGAGCCGCCTTCTCTCGTGCTTCTCCCGATTCTCCCTTCTTAAATGCGCATTGACCCTTGCGCTAAGCTCGAGAACGCCGAACGGCTTCGAAATATAGTCGTCCCCTCCCGTCATGAGACCTTTTACGACTGCTTCTTCATCCGTCTTCGCCGTAAGGAATATAATCGGACAGTCTACGATCGGACGGATGAGCTTGCATAATTCAAATCCGTCAATGTCGGGCATCATGACATCGAGCAAAATCAAATCGTATCCTCCGAAAACGTCGAGAGACTCTCTGTTTATTCTATCCAGCGTATGAACCAGATGCTGATCCCGCCGCAAAATGTTTTGAATGAGGACCAGAATATCCTTATCATCGTCTACCGCCAAAATGTTCGCCACTTGCTAATCCACCCTTTATCACTATTCATTAGCCTTTCTTCCTTCCCAGGGGATAAACCATAGGATGCTGGTGATGAATACAGCCATTATAACAAACGTCATCATATATATTCCCGTATTCATTTCCCGGTCGAATAACGGCATATATTCGGCGTCGATTTTCCCAAAATAACGTATTCCGGAAAGGCCTGATAATCTGATGCCCCATGCCCACGGGTTGTATTTCCATATCACGTCGCCAAGCCCCGTATTCATCAGAGCCGTCATAAGAAAGCCGGCGCCTCCCAATAGAACGGACGCTCCTATTCCAAACACACAGCTGACCAAAAAATAGAGCATATACAATGTCACACATCCGGCGAACAGCCATGCCCCGCCTTCCCAAAAAAGAGCATACGGAAGATCGGGCACCTTTAAGACAAACGTCAGCCCGGCCAGGTAGACTGCAATCGCCAAAAAGACGGATGCCGCATTCATCATAAGGAGGAGGGCGATTTTACTGACATACGCAGTCAGCTTTACAGACGTTGCGCCCAGGAGCACTTGAAATTTTCCGGCATGCTCTTCGAGTTGGGCAGCCGTCCCGCACATGATGCTGATGAGAAACGGCAATGCAACCGCCATCAACGTCATATACGATTGATATAAATCAAACGGGCCCGGGTCTTTCGAATAGAAATAAAGCAGAAAAATCCCTGCGTAAATGAACGGAATCAAAAGGTGCAGCCACATAAAAGAGGTGCGCTTCGTTTTTTGGATATCTGCCCGCAGGCACCTCAAAAACAGCCTCACTTTATACCACCCCCCGTTGGTGAAAACGAACGTTTTGTCACGATCATCAAGACTGCAAACAACAGAGCCGCAAGCAGCACCGCCGGAGGAACGACCGCCCAGCTATGCAGGGGATCGCCATTCTCAAGCGGCAAGCCGTTCGGATGTATGCCGATCGCCGGACACATCATGCGGATCGACCAGCTCCACGGGTTTAACCACCATAAAGATTTCGAAGCCGACATAATGCCGAGAATCAAGCTGCCTAATAAATTGACCGTAACGGCAGCGGCAAATCCAAACCTTCTCGCGAGAAACAGACAGAACGGAATTTCCCAGAGCGTGGCGGCCCAAAGCAGCAGACTGGCTGTGATAATGGCCAAATTGACAGTCGCAAGTTGCGGAATAACAAACCCCATCATATACATGAAACCTAAAAATATGACTTGCGAAGCCAATGAATAAATTGCGATCACCGCCACTTTTGCATACCACATCGTTTTCAAGTCGACCGGTGCCGAAAAGACGCCGTTGTAGTTGGACGCTTTTTTCTCCTTTTGGTGTGATGATGCACACATCAATGCGATCATCATCGGCATAAAAATGATCGACCACCAGTTGAATGTACCCGTGACGAAAAAGCCGGCGTTCATCAAAAAGGAGAAACATATATTGATCAAAGGAACGGTGACAATGGCTTTCCTCGCAAACGCCCGTTTAAACTTCAGATGCTCTGCTTTTATGTATTGTCCGATCATTGATCTCCACCGTCTTTCTCACGGTTTGACTTTACGACTTCCATAAAGAGCCGCTCAAGATCGTCCTTCTTATCGATTTCCCCCTGGTACCCAAGGCGTCCTCCGCTGATGATGCCGATATGATCTGCGATTTGCTCCACCTCTGAAAGAATATGGCTTGATAAGATAACCGTGATCCCTTCCCGCGGAAATGACCTGATGAGCTCCCTCAGTTCCTGTATGCCGATCGGGTCCAGTCCGTTAGTAGGCTCATCCAGAATAAGCAGCTTCGGATGATTCAAAAGGGCAATTGCGATCCCGAGTCTCTGCTTCATTCCCATCGAGAACTGTCCCGCTCTTTTTTTTCCGGCATGGTGCATATCAACGGTTTTCAGCACCTTCTCGATTCTGTCATGTGCAAGACCCCTTAGTGTTGCGTGGACTTTTACGTTTTCATATGCGGTCAAATTGTCATAAAGAGGCGGATATTCAATTAAAGACCCTATATCTTGTAAAAAAGACCTTTTCCATGGATGGCCGTCAAAAAAGATCTCCCCTGACGTTGGTTTTAAAATTCCGGTCAGCATTTTCAGAGTTGTTGACTTCCCGGCGCCATTGGGACCGAGCAGTCCGTAAATGCTGTTTTTTTGAACTGTAAGCGAGACATCTGTCACCACTGTGCTTCCGCCAAATTGTTTTTTGAGATGTTTCGTTTCCAACAGGATGTTTCCCATGCCTTTTCCTCTCCCCGTATTTCTTTGATTTCGGAGCGGCTGCGCTCCACATGGTGTCATTTGATATTGTAAGATGCTTTTATCAAGATTTAATCAAGACTGGGAAAACGCAAAAAACCTTCCGATCTGATATGCTCCCCTAAAGGTAGACAGATGAAATAAAAAAATCTGTTTGCCTTGGGGGAGTTTTTTCATGGCTGGAAAATGGTTTTCAAAAGAAGAAAAATTGAATATTCTATCAGAATGTGATCAGG
>NZ_JBALMR010000014.1:0-37275 GCF_036963165.1 Bacillus sp. JJ675
GCTCTTTCTTATCAAGTGTTACTTTTGCCTTATAGTTCTTCTCTTCTCCGTTTTTCACAGGGATTGAAAAAGCTTTATCTGTTACGATCGCGACTTCTTGATTTTTGCCTTTGTTGACTTTAAGCGTTTCATTCCCTTTCACTTGAGCGCCTTTTGCATACATCTCTTTTATAGAGAAATTTTTAAAGGCATAGTCCAGCATTTTTTTCGTTTCAACAAAACGTCCAGTGTGAAGGCTTCCTTTTGCGTTAAAGACTACTGAAATCACGCGCATTCCGTTTCTTTTAGCGGTGGCGGCAAAACATGATCCTGCCGAGTCAGTTGATCCTGTTTTCAACCCGTCAACGCCTTCATATTCCTGAACAAGGCCTTTCAGCATAAAGTTCCAGTTCGGCATGTCCATTTCATCATCTGTGCCATCTCTGAACTTTGTTTTTGCAATGCTTGCGGTGTCCAGGATTTCAGGATAATCGTTGACTAAATGGGCTGTAAGAACCGCCATGTCTCTTGCAGACACTTCACTTTCTTCGTCAACACTTGTTCCTCTAGGATGTTTTCCATGAAGATCTTTATTTTCCAAACCTGTCGCGTTTACAAATTTGAAATTCTTCATTCCCAGTTTTTTTGCCTTTTTATTCATTAATTCTACAAACTTTGATTCAGAACCGGCAACGATTTCTGAAAGCGCGATTGCCGCTGCATTTGCCGAGTAAATCGCAGTCGCCTGATAAAGCTCTTTTACGGTATAAGAGCCGTCTTTGCGAAGCGGTACGTTGGACAATGAACGTTCTTTAGAAATTTCATAGACATAATCATTTGGTGTATATTTTTGATCCCACTTCACTTTACCCTCATGGATCGCTTCCAAAAGAAGATATTCCGTCATCATTTTAGCCATGCTGGCAACAGGCAGACGCTGGTCGGCGTTTTTGCTGTATAAAACTTTTCCCGATGAAGCTTCAATTAAAATTGCCGCCTTAGCGTTTACATTAATTGGATCATCTGCAGCTTTTGCATTTGACATAGGAAATAAAGTACCTGCAGCTACAGCAAAAGCAACAACAAACATGATCAGCTGCTTGATTCTCTTTCTTTTCAAATCTGATACCTCCGTTTTTCTCCATACTAAATCTATGTAAAAGCCATAAAGGCCATTTTTCAAACACAACATTACAGATTCTATCATAATGAGTTTTTAAAAAAAACAGGCAGAGTATCGCTCTGTCTACAGTTTAAATTTTTGTCACTTTCAATTAAAAAAATGGAATGTCAAGAGTTTTTTGAAATTGAACTTCATTCGGATGACTCTTTCTAGGGTCGACCCCGTCATCTGAATGAATTATGTTCCTCTCTTAGAAACTACAAATAAATACTGAAGAGAAACAGAGGAAAAATCTGTTTCAAGTACTTGTTCAGTCAACTTCACTTTCGTCTGTATGATCGTTTGTAAATGTTTGAGTTTTTTGATTTTGCTCTCAATTTCAAAAGACTTTTCTTTGAGAATTGCAACGATATCCTCTGGTGTTTTCCCTTTTAAAAGCTGCTTTATTCTTTTTAACAGAACAACAAACAAATGACTTGAAATAGTTCAAATTGATTATAGGAATAATACCTGTACCCGTTCTCTTTTCGGGAGAAAACAGGCCGATTTCGTCATAATGAAACAGGGTTTGTTTTTTTACATGGCAGAGCCTTGCAAATTCATAAAAAACCTCCTTGACTATACGGTAACCATATAGTTTATGATGTTCATTGTGCTGTGCCTGAAAGAAGAGTTGATTAACAGTGAAAAAGATAGATAAAATGGTTTCAATGTCGGGTAAGATGAAAATTCTAACCCATTTAGATTATTTTTTCTTATTAAATCCCCTCTTGTATCGGGATGTTTCTTATGGCAGTTAATATTTTAATAGATGACTGCTTATCAATCGTGGGATGGGGTAGGATCGGAGCTTTAGCTGCCGTTTACATTACCGTGCCTATCGGGATCAGTGGGCTGCGCTTTATTCTATTCCTCTCGGAGAAAGAAACCTACAAACCCATCATATTTCCTTCCGTTTCGCAGGAGACCATACCTAATTTCAGACCGCCAACAAGCTAATAATTCTTTTCGGGAAAATGTACTTTCTCATCATAGAATTAACAAGAATAAATCCTTGATTTTTATTGTGATATATGAAAAAATGGACGAGGAAAATATCGAAATTGTAACATTTATCATTAAAATGCAACTAATGAAAACAAACCGTAACATATGAAAATTATTTGTAATATAAAAATATGTTGTAGTATACGGAAAGGTGTTGAAATAAAAGGAAACATAGAAAAGGAGCTTTTTTGCAATGAAGAAACAAACAGTCGAAGCGTCACTTGTTGCATACGTAACTGACAGAGAAAAAGATCTTTATTGGCTGGCTTACAGTTATGTAAAAAATCAAGAAGATGCTTTAGATATTGTTCAGGAATCGATCCAAAAAGCGCTTGCTTCTGTCGATTCACTTCGAAATCCTGATGCGATGAAAAGCTGGTTTTATAAAATTCTAGTACGAACCGCGATTGATTTTCTTAAAAAGCAAAGGAAACTCAAGGCTATGGATTGCCAAACAATAGAGTTTTTAAGCGAGGGAAAGAAAGATATCTATCATGATATAGACCTTCACGAAGCGCTTGAAGAATTGCCGTATCAATATAAAACGATCATCGTTCTTCGGTTTTTCGAAGATCTGCAAATAAAAGAAATAGCCGAAGTCACGGGAGACAAGGTGAATACTGTCAAGACTCGGCTACGCAGAGGGCTAAAGCTTATGCGCATTCATTTGACGCAGGAGGGTCTTTCTTGATAGATAAAAAATTGGAACAATTAAAAGAAGAGTACAAAAAGTGCCTATTCCAAAAGAGCTTGATGAAATTGTTGACAAGGCCTTCAGCATCGTCCGAAAAGAAAGATTCTGATGTGGCCTCTCGCTTATTTGGCAAGCTTATGAGGAAACAAAAAGCCACCCCGTTTACGTCTATTATCGGATTCAATAAGAGGGATGGCAAAACAACATGAATTACTATTTACATGTATTGGAGGTATATCATGTTAGAAAAGACACAACATCACCGCTATATACCGGGATTAGATGGACTCCGGGCCTTTGCCGTTCTGGCGGTCATCGCTTATCATCTAAACTTTAATTGGGCCAATGGAGGCTTCATCTGAGTCGATATCTTTTTTGTTTTATCCGGCTATCTAATTACATCAATGATATTACCGGAGTATGGAAATAACATCAACTTGGATTTCCGCGACTTTTGGATCCGGCGGATGCGTCGGCTTGTGCCAGCAGCATTCCTTATGATTATCGCGACTGTCATATGGGTTGTATTATTCAAACAGGAGCTGCTGCATACTGTACGTGGAGATGCGTTCTTCTCTTTAATTTACACCAGTAATTGGTGGTTTATTTTTCATGATTTATCATATTTTGAAAATTTCAGTTCTCCTTCACCTTTAAAGAACCTTTGGTCATTGGCGATTGAAGAACAGTTTTATATCGTTTGGCCTATCATCCTAGGAGTGGGAATGTATATATGCAAAAGACGAATCAAGCTGGCGATGGCGGTTTTATTGCTCGCACTATGTTCGGTTGTTTGGATGAGTGTGCTGTACGTTCCTGGCGAAGATCCAAGCCGTGTCTACTACGGAACGGATACACGCTCTTTTGAATTGCTTATCGGATGCGCATTAGCTCTTGTATGGCCGATGAAAAGGCTGTCTTCAAACAGGCTGCCAAGGAGACTGAAGCATGTGTTGCGCAGAACTGAGCTTGCCGCTTTTGTGATATTGATCCTATGTATCTATTTCGTTCATGAATACTCTCCCTTCCTTTATCATGGCGGCATGTTCTTGATCAGCATCGTCGCTGCTATTCTGGTTGCATGTGTCAGTCATCCAAGCAGCTTTTTGGGGCGCCTACTTTCATGGAAACCACTGCGCTGGATTGGAACGAGATCTTACGGCATCTATCTTTGGCATTACCCTGTCATCGTATTGAGCACACCTGTTCAGGAGATTGGAAATCCGGTTTATTGGCATAATGTTATTAGGATTGCCGTAACGCTGATTCTCGCTGAGTTTTCCCATCGGTTCATTGAAAAGCCGATTCGAGAGGATGGCTTTCAAGTATTTTTCCGTCGCGTTTTTCTGAAAAGGATTGTGAAATGGAAAACGTCTTCTCCAATCAGCAAAATGTCAATGGGACTACTTTTTGTCGCCTTTATTATTTTCTTAGCGGGTTTTTCCGGAGTCACTGTAAAAAATAAACAGACACATTTGATAAATGACCGGTCCTCCCAAGAAGCACCCACTAGTTCACATCAGCCGCCTGTGGAAAAAGGTGAAACAGATGCAAAGCAAGATCAAAAAGAAACCGAGGAACAGGCAAACTCAAGCGGTCAACAAACCGAGAATCGAGAACAGCAAACAACAGAGCAGGAGCAGAAGCAGAAGCAGAAGGAGTCTAGTAAATATGTGCTAGCCATCGGCGACTCCATCTTGCTTGACATCGAGTCAAACCTTCGCCGTAGATTTCCCCATATTACGGTAGATGGAAAGGAAGGACGACAAGTATCAGAAACATCTCAATTAACATCAAAATATGCATCGTTTAATCAGCCTAACAACTCTGTCATTATAGAGCTAGGGACAAACGGTTATTTTACAAACAAGCAAATGGATGCACTCCTTGACTCTTTCTCAAAAGCCCGTATTTATCTTGTGAATACACGTGTGCCCCGCCAATGGGAGAGAAAAGTGAACGAGTCATTACGCCGACAGGCAAATAGCCGCCAAAATGTTAAATTGGTTGATTGGCATAGTGAAGCCCTTCAGCATCCCGAATATTTTACTCCTGACGGTGTGCACCTGGTGCCAAAAGGTTCTGAGGCTTTGACAGCGCTTATCGTTCAGGCGATGAAATAATATTTTTTAAATATGAAGAGGTTTTTGACAAAACCTCTTCGACCGTTGACAAAACAGTACAGAAGCCCCATCTCTTGCGAGGTGGGCTTCTATTCCTATCGGTCACTACAAAATTGCCCTAATGTTCTTTTTTAGTTTGAGGTTTAATGTCCGGAACTGTTCTACAAACTCAGTATTTTGAGGAAAATAGCTATACCAGCAAGCCAGTTCTTAAGTAAGCTTGAAAAGCTTAACGTTGTAATTCCGAATTTTTTCTGATACTCTTTATTTTTTTAAATCACTAATTTTTAGGTGTTTTTTTATTTTTGTTGTTTGTGTAACAAAACACTTACTGTGAAGGAGGTTCTCGCATTGAAGTCAATTCATAAAGATGTTCTTTTAATATTATTGGAGCATTTCTCAATGCAGCATCTATTGAATTTTTCATTATTCCAAATAAATTAGGAGACGGAAGTACAGTTGGTATAGCTCTTGTTTTATATTATTTATTTCATATTCCTACAAGTGTTAGTACATTTATTATTAACCTTATTTTAATGGCACTGGCTTATAAATTTTTAGTGAAAAAGTCGATTTTTTATACTGTATTAGGTGCGGTTATGACTTCTGTTTTCCTTAGTATTTTAAGCCTTATCCCATTTGGTATTCACGATATGGTTTTAGGTGTTGTGTTCGGTGCGTTAGTAATGGGGACTGGGCTAGGCTTAATCTTTATTGCTGATGGATCTGTCGGTGGAACTACTCTTTTAGCTTATTTATTAAATTATACAAAAGGCTATAATATTTCAAAAAGCATGTTTTTCATGGATAGTGTCATTATATTATCTTCCGTATTTGCCATCGGTATCAATAACATGCTATATACATTTATTTTTATTTATTTAAACTCAAAAGTAGTTGATTTAGTAATTTTGGGTTTCCACAATAAGAAAGCAATGACTATTATGTCTGATAAATATGAAGAAATTGCACAGGTCATTACTAGTAATTTTGGGAAAGCGGCAACCATTTTTTATGGATACGGATACTATGCCAATCGAGATAAACGAATTATCTACGTTGTGATTAAGAAGAACGAACTGTTAAAGATTAAAAAGAATGTGCAAGAAATTGATCCTAATTGTTTTATTGTCATCCACGAAGTAAAAGAAGTAGTGGGAGGTAGATTAGGATTCATTAATGATTCTGCTATTGGTAAAGAACAAAATAATTTTTAAATTAATCTAATCTTGGGAAGCCATTTAGATGCACTAAAAACAAACGATATATCGACAGACAAAGCTGTCGATCCCTCCAATTTTTATGAAATGACCAATTACGAAACAGCTTATGATTTGCAAAGCTTTAAAATTTATTTGTGAAAGAGAAGCAATGGCTTAGAAAACATCAACAGTGACTTAGAACATTTAAAAAACAATCCTAGAATTCCATTGTTCTCACAGATAACCTTGTATCCCATTTTGTCTTCTAATAAAAAAACAAAGGGAAATGCAGCTGATCAGGTGACAGCTGCATTTCCTATTTCTTATTTATATATGGATTGAGGAATATTTACAACCGGATTACCCGCAGCGTAGGGTGCTACTTCATATTCCTGAAATACCACTGCTATCCCATTTTAAAACTTCACCTTAAATGAGGTTTGATAATCAGTCTTATAGTGGTATTTCCCCCTTTTTTTTGATTAAATTTATATTGTTTGTAAGAATTCTGAATGTGTTTAAGAAAATCGTTGTTCATATTCTCTTCGAACGAACTATTTTGAACATTATTGACCTGCGGATATTTCAATCCTTTAACCCTTTATAAACATGACTAGTTACTTCAGGTTTATTTATTTGTTTCGCTTCTACCGGTGAAAATGGAATCAGCATTCCAATGACTAGCCAAAAAGCAAGCAAATATAAACCTATCCCTTTAATTACACTTTTCCCCTTCATTTCCCTCCTTTTGTTTATTCCAAAAACTTTCATTTTGGTTACACAAACACCATATAGTATATGGTTACCGTATAGCTAAGACGAAAATTATTTAAATTACTTTTTCTTTTTTGTTCGTACTAATTGTCAGAATAACACGGAGATTTATGGTCATATCATATTGTTTAAATAATTCATTCAACTCGTTTGGCTGTCTGAGTCTTTTTCACCAAAACCGAGCCAATCCCAATGACATTAAAACATAACTGGTAATTCAATTAATCCCCGCATCAAATAAGTTGGACGCCATTTTAATGTTTTAGCATCTGTATTTAGCTGTAGATTAGGCATTCTACGCAGTAAAGTAAGAAGGGCAATCTGACCTTCAAGTCGGGCTAATGGCGCACCCAGACAGTAGTGAATTCCCATGCCGAAGCCTAGATGACGGTTATTCTTTCTAGTAATATCAAATAAATCTGGATTTTCAAACTTTGACTCATCACGGTTGGCCGAAGCTAAAGCCACTACAACCATATCTCCCTTCCTTATCAACTTCTCATGTATTAAAACATCTTCACCTGCCCATCGATTAGTTGCCAACTCTACAGGTCCGTAAAAACGTAATACTTCTTCAATTGCGGATGAGATAAGTTCAGGATTGCTCTTGAGATTTTCCAGTTGTTTTGGATGCTGCAACAAAGCTAATACACCATTTCCAATCAAGTTAACCGTCGTTTCATGTCCAGCAACAATTAACAACAAAATCATTGAATACAATTCTTTTTCTGTAAGTTTTTCTCCCTCAGTCTCAGCATGAATCAAAGCACTAACAAGGTCTTCAGTCGAATTTTTTCGCCGATCTTCAATCAGATGACCCATGTATTTAATAAAAGATTGAAACGTTGGGCGAGCCTTCTGAATTTTCTCGGGACGGTTAGAGGCCTCAATTAAAGTGTCAGACCATTCCCGAAACTGATCACGGTCCTCTGGGGGAATTCCTAACATTTCACAAATCACAATGATAGGTAAAGGAAAAGCAAATTCATCAACTAGATTCATTTTTCCTTTGTTTTGGACTTCATCCAGTAAAGTGTCAGTAATCTCTTGAATTCGATCACGCAATTCCTCAATCATTTTTGGTGTGAAAGCTTTATGAACTAAGTTACGCAAGCGAGCATGATCTGGAGGATCAGAACTCAGCATGTGATTAATGAGTAAATCTCTTTCCAGAGTGGGAAACATCTTGTTGATTTGTTTTTGGCTCAACATTGTATGTGGATTCTTAATAAATCGGTCGTCTTTTAATACTGTCTGTGCATCTTCGTATCGTGTAATAAGCCAAGCAATTTGACCATTAAGAAGGGTGAAACGATAAACGGGATCATACTCCCTGAGTTTTGCGTAAAACGGATAGGCTTTCTCTTTAAATTCAGAAGTAAACAAGTCAAGTTGAGGCGCTTCACGACCAATATTTGACGAAATTGTCATAATTTATTCTCCTTTCGTGTTCAGTCTCATTAATTCAGTTTGAAACACTTATTATTCTGACTTCATTCAATCACTCCCTTACCGTTTATGGCAAAAAGGAAAAAAGAGTAAAATTCAACCTATCTCTTTAATCACTCTTTTCCCTTTCACTTTATCTCTCTCCTTTGTTTGTCGAAAAAAATAATTGGTTACAACTAACACCATATAGTATATGGTTACCGCATAGTCAAGACGAAATTGCTTAAGTATTACTTTTTCCATTACCTTTCGTCATTAAAATCCAGTTCCCCATTATTTAAAACCGAATTTTTTGTTAGAGGCGCAAAGCATGTGTATTGTTATGAAAAAGGCTAAAATTAATCTTCTTACACTAATATAAATTAGCAATGTACTGAATGAGTGCGTTAAGCACGAGCCCTCGATGATAAAACTCGGCAAACCCGTTTTCAGTATGCTGCGCATCGTTTTCCCATTCGGCTTGGAACCATTAATCCGCAGAACACTTTTTTTCGCAGGAAATGTGTTAGCAGGACAAGAAAACCGAGAACAGTAGCGAGAGAAGTGCTGTACGCTGCCCCAGCGATCCCCATATTCAACCTGAAAATAAAGACATAATTTAATAATATATTAAAAATGGACGTACTTACGAGTCCTGTCATCGCTAAATTAGGATTACCGTCATTGCGGATGAAAATGCTTAGTGTATTTTCCAGAACATAAAAAATTGCAAATGCCAAAATGATCTTCAAATAGCTGGATGCAAGAGATAAAATGTCTCCTGATGCACCAAGTGCTTTCGCAATACATTCAGCATAAAAATAAGAAACCGATGCAAAAATGCCGGTAATAACAAAAACAACCACAAGGGAATGTGTAAAAATGTGATTGGCTTTTTGTAGGTTTCTTTCTCCAAGAGCAATGGAATAAAGCGCAGCCCCACCGATCCCGATAGGCACGGTAATGTAAACGACAGCTAAAGCCTCCGATCCTACCCCACGACTGATAAACAGTCCATCTATTAAAATATTTACTGCCATGAGAAACATCCCGATACAAGAGGGGATTAAATAAGAAAGAAATAATCTGAATGGGTTAGATTTTTTCATCTTATCCGATATTGAAACCATTTTTATCTATCCTTTTCGTTGTTAATCAACCCTTCCTTCAGGTACAATGAGCATCATAAACTATATGGTTACCTTATTGTCAAGGAGGTTTGTTATGAGCGAAGATATTAAAAAATATTTCACAACAGGTGAATTTGCAAGGCTCTGCAACGTAAAAAAAAAACCCTGTTTCATTATGACGAGATTGGCCTGTTATCTCCCGAAATAAAAAAAGAGAACGGATACAGGTATTATTCCTATAATCAATTCGAGCTATTTCAAGTCATTTGTTTGTTTAAGGAGGTTGGTGTTCCGTTAAAAAGAATAAAGCAGCTTTTAAAAGGGAAAACACCAGAGGATATCGTTGCAATTCTCAAAGAAAAGTCTTTTGAAATTGAGAGCAAAATCAAAAAACTCAAACATTTACAAACGATCATACAGACGAAAGTGAAGTTGACTGAACAAGTACTTGAAACAGACTTTTCCTCTGTTTCTCTTCAATATTTAGATGAAGAAAAATTTATGATTAGCCGAAAAACATTAAACTTACCGGAACGAAAATACATTACGGCCATTTCAGAACTTATTCACTATGGTCAATTACATGAATTAGATGAGGGATATCCGGTCGGCGGAATATTAGCACGTGAACAAATTCTTAAAAAAGACTTCTATAATTACAGTTACTTTTTTATAAAAATACAAGAAGGAATAGAGAAGATAAACTATCACGTGAGGCCAAAAGGTCTGTATGCTGTTGGATACCAAAAAGGTGACGAAGCCGAAGATGCCTACCGCAGAATCATTCGCTTTATTGAAAAGAATGGAATGCAGATGGGTGATTATGCATATGAGGAATACATGCTTGATGAGGTGATGGTCGATAGATTTGAAAATCAAATCACAAAAATCCTCCTTCAAATTAAAGAGGAGGAAGAATACGACTTCCCCCTCGCCTAAAGAGCCGTTTTAAAGTATCTTTTCTTTCTGTACAGAATATCTTTACTGTAATGGCGGTTGAAACTGTTGGTTTTGCTGATTTTGTTGACTTTGCTGTCCCTGCTGACCTTGTTGATTTAATGATTGTTGAGCCTGTTGAACCGCTTGATTCACTTGGTTCATTGCCTGATTAGTTTGAATCCCTCGAAGAGTTTGATGAAGCAGTTGGTCAGCTTGCTGGATATTTTGCTGAATTTTTTGATCAGCGTGCTGGATTTGCTGTTGAGATTGAGAACCAAATTGCTGAATCTGTTGCTTCATTTGATTTTGAGAACCTTGTTGCGCTTGACCTTGGACGCTTTGTTGTTGAGATGATCCTAATTGGGTTACATTTTGGTTTAATTGCGCAAGCTGCTGCTGAAGACCTCCAAGTTCCTGGGCAAGCTCAGCGTCCGTAATATTTGATCCAAGTAATTGAGAATGTTTTTGCTTTTCTTTTTGTTGCTGACTTTGTTGTTTGTGATTTTTTGTCATCAAAAAAATTCCTCCTTAAAATTAATTTACACCCTTTATAATTTTCATATTGACAAAAACGATGTACGGAACTTTTAGGATGGGAAGCTGTATATTTGGGGATAAATACTTTAAGAAGACATTAAAGATAAAAATTCTAAAGGATAAAAAAAAGAGCCGGTTTTTGCCGACTCTCTTCTTAGTTTATTTTAGCGCGAATCTTCTGACCAGATTGCATTCTTGATGCCATTCCAAGCTTGCAGTGTCTTAATTGATGTACTGACACCGGGAGAGCGCGGCTTTTCTTCCATGTGGATTTTAAAACGCTGGTGGCCGCCGACAAGGTTTCACCGCTCCGAAACGCTTTATAGACTGTTTCAGCGCTTCATATTCTGGATCACCAGGCTGCAGATCGATTCGCGGTTATATAGAGCCGGATTAATTTTCTCTACAGGTATTTCTCGAATGTCATGTCTTACCTCCAAAAAAAAAGCATCCCTAATAAACGCCAAAAATTAAGTGTATAACTTAAATATTTAAAAACCATAATAAAAGCATCCCAATTCATATCTCCTTTAGCTAAGCATCGGTTTAGTCTAAACCGGTGCTTACTTAAGGCGCTAAAAATTTTATTCACCTTTTCCAATTTAAAGAAATATAATAGAATGCAAAGTCTCTAGCATGCACATTTTAAAAAGCACCTTTTAATTAGAGTCCGGGTTAAAGAAAAGAATAAAGACACCGTATTGAATGTGAAGACCCTTTCCTTCTCCAGCCTTGATACACCGGTTAAGTTATCGGTGTGTTTTTTATGTCCGGTAGAATCAAAAAAGCACCCTGCAGGATGCCTTTTGGAAATTGGGACAAATTTTTATTCTTATATATCCTATTCAACAAAATTGAAATATGAGTTTGTTTACTATAAAAATGATGCCCATTCAAACAATCATTTTTGTATTATCAATTTTAATAATGGTTATATTTTAAAGGGGGATCCCCTCCCCGTTTCTGAATTGCGATGTTTCTTCTTTGAAGAACATCTCTTCTTTTATTTCCTTCTGATTCGGCCATTCACTTTTTTATATGTGTCTCTACGAGTTCCCATAATCTCTTCCCAATCTTTTCTGGAAAGCTGCTCATTTTTGCAGCCGAAGCATTAAGCTTCCTTTTATCATCAACAGACAAAAAATCTCTAAATTTCATACTCATTCTCCTTACCGAATTAACACCACCTTGCGCTATTCGCTTTTTTGATTTAGATATGGCTCCGGCTAATCTCCAGAAGGACGCAAAGATTATAAAGAGCCGTGTGAAAATGACTTCCTGTGTTTTTTTAAGATTAACACGCCAAAACGAAAAAGGCCCCATAATCAGGGCTTCTAGCAGTTAAAGCATTTCGTTATCATGGATTGTTGGCCAGGTTTCCTCCGGGAGCCAATTAACTTTCTAATATTTTCTCTATTCCTATATCATTAATTAATAAGTCATTTAAAGATGCAGCAACTTTAACAGCTTCTTCTGCGTCTAAATTCCAAAGCCTACTATATATAGCCCAAAACCACCTTTTCCTTCGAAATAAATAAGAGCATTTCCACCTTCATCATCTCCCACTGCAAGAGAATCTGGTATGTAGTCTTGTATTTCATAGGATTCATTCATTTCAACACAACCCGCGGGGCTCCATATACGTATATACTTTTCTCCAGAAACATTTATTTCAACTTCTGTTGCTTCACTCACTATGTCTAAATAATCAGATGGTACATTAATAGGCGAGAATTCTGTTAATGATTTAATTTCTTCTTCGTTTGCAGGAGCTTCTTGTGCATCTACTGAAAAACGAGAGCTGATTTTATCGAGCAAAGTCATTTCAAATCAATCCTTTCACATTTTACTCCGAGCTTGTCTAACATCTTATACTGTTGTTCAAGTACACTTTCAATGGTTTTTCTCGAAAATCCTGCTGCTTTCAAATCTTCCACAGTGTAGTTGCGTTCTTCTTGTAAAGACGACAGTTTGGAGAAGTAATGTTTCATATTAGCCATTTCTTAATGTATACTGAATTACACCTTCACAGAAAAAAGGCGCAACATCCCTTATGAAATTTGCGCCTTTTCTTTACTAATACATATCTATTCAAGATTTGCATGATTCCCATACATGTGCTGAGTATTCAGCCCTTTCATCTCCATCATTCGCAATATGGCGGCATCGTAAAACAGTAAAAGAGTTTGTTCAAAAAGCGACCCCATTGGTTGAATGGTCTGTTTATCGCTTGCCGCTGTATCTTTCGGTGAACCGGGCAGCTGCACGATATAATCAGATACTTCAGCTATTGGTGAGTCCGGAGTAATTGTAACTGCTGCTACGGCACCTCCGATATCTTTTGCCTTTTTCGCCATGTGAAGCAAACTTTCGGTTTTTCCTGATCCTGTGCCTACGATAAGCAAGTCTTTCTCTGTAAATGAAGGTGTTACTGTTTCTCCAGTAACATACGCATGAATACCCATGTGCATTAATCTCATAGCAAATGACTTCCCCATGAAACCAGAACGGCCTGCACCGGAAACAAACACTTTTTCTGAAGATAAAATACTGGATATTAAATTCTCTATTCCTTCCTCTTGAATACGAGAAGTTGCATGATTCAGTTCTGCGATGATCGCTTGTAAATAATCATAAGTCGTCATGATTGTTGAATCATCTGCTTCATTTCTGCGGCTGCTGCCGCTTTATCATCTTGATTTGCAATACCGCCGCCAACGATAATCAAATCAGGGTTTAATTTAACGACTGCGGGCAATGTGTCCAGCTTAATACCGCCTGCAATAGCCGTTTTTGAGTTTTTTACTACATTCTTAATTGTCATTAAGTCTTCAAATGAATTTTGGCCAATGGCTTGAAGATCATAGCCCGTATGCACGCAAATATAATCCACACCAAATTCATCTAATTCCTTGGCGCGCGCTTTAATATCTTTAATCCCAATCATATCCACCAAGATTTCTTTGCCTTGAGCTTTTGCCTCTTCTACAGCGCCTTTAATAGACATGTCTTCAGCAGCTCCTAAAATGGTAATGATATCGGCTCCTGCTTCTGAGGCTTTCATTACTTCATACCCGGCCGCATCCATAATTTTAAGGTCTGCCAGCACTTTCAAATTCGGGAAAGCATCTTTCACCTCTTTTACTGCACGGAGTCCTTCATTTATCACAACCGGCGTACCGATTTCTACAATGTCAATGTATTCTTCTACTTCTTTTACCACCTTGATGGCTTCCGGTATATTGACTAAATCTAATGCTAACTGTAATTCCAATTATAAGTCACCCCTGTTTTTAAATTATCAATATGAATTCCGCGGATGATTCTCTTGATATTTCTCTTACAAGACGAGTATAGCAAGAGGGATGACACCTTTATAGTACGCACTTTTTTTTTACATACTATACTTTTACTCATATGGTATAGAAAAAGATACTGTTTCCAAAACAGTATCTCAAGCCAACCATCTATTTATCATCTTTAAAAAAATTAGTTTCTATATAATTTTTACCCCACTCATACATAGCCTCAATTATAGGCATTAAACTTTCTCCTTGTTTTGTAAGAGAATATTCAACCTTTGGGGGAACAACCGGATATACTTCCCTATGTACAATATGATCTTCTTCTAATTCACGCAGCTGATTCACCAGCATTCTTTGAGTAATGCCGGGCATCAGAGCTTTCAGTTCCCCAAACCTTTTCGTACCTTCTTTTCCCAGAAACCACAATATCAGCATTTTCCACTTTCCTCCGATAATGTTGAGCGTTAACTCTTTTTCGCAATTAAATGTTTTATTTTCCATCCGTGACATTTGATCACTCCTTATCTAACTTGCAGTAAATTAAAATATAATTTTCATGATAAACCATGACATAATTGTAAAAAGATTTTATCTTTAATCAATCATGGTGCTTTTTAATTGGCATGACTAAGAAATTATTTAAAGTTGCGGCAAAAGATTTGAAATGCCCATCCTCAGGCGGCCGCTTCGGACCTGGCTTGAAATCAAAGAGAAACATCAGGGCGGGGTTATGATCCCGGAGTGAGAAGCGTTTGCCGATGAAGATGTTTCATGCGTTTTATCGGGCGGAGAAGAAGGGAAAATAATATCGGTAAAGAGGCCGGGAGGATGAGAATTTCGGCCTCTTTCATCTTTTTCTAGAATAACGCTTTAATAGAATTCCATGCACTTGATTAAAGCTCAAATGGCTGACCCTTGTCACACGATCGCAAGCCCGGCTTTCTGCCACTGAACAATGCCGCCGCTCAAGCTCAATACCTGTTTGAAACCGCCGTCAGCTTGCAGGATGCTGGCTCCAATGGCGGACCGGGCTCCGGAACGGCATTGCACAAGGANNTCCAGCCGTTCCGGGAGCGTCCCCAGCATGATGTGCTGCGCATTCGGAATGTGACCTTCCTGCCATTCAGTCAGATTGCGGACATCAAGGACGTGCACGAATCCGTCTTCCACCAATTTAGCAATATCCAATGGTGTTATCTCCGTGTATGATTCAAGTTCAAAAGCGCCGCTTTCCAGGATTTTGCCGCTGTCCATAAACCCTGCCACATTGTCAATGCCTACAGAGCGCAGCGCTTCCAGGAGTTCGTTCACTTTATCCGGATTCGTTATGAAGGACACAGGACGATTGTAGTCAATGAGCCAGCCTGCCCAGTTCGTAAACGCCTTGTTGAATGGAATGTTGATCGTGCCTTTGATATGCCCTTCAGCAAATTCCCGGGAAGGGCGGGTATCCACAATTTGCCCTTTTTTCTGTAAATCTTTCACCTGCTCAATTGAAGCGATCTCTGGAACAGCAGACAGATCTTTAAGCAACGCTGGGCCTTCTTTATTCACGCGTTTCATCACGGCAAAATATTTTGGCGGTTCTGGCTGTCCATCAAGCAAAGCTTTTACGAATTCCTCTTCATCGGTGCAAGCCATTGCCCAGTTAAACAGCTTTTCGTAGCCGACAGTCGAAGTCGGAATCGCTCCCAATGCCTTGCCGCAAGCGCTGCCTGCGCCATGTGCCGGCCAGACCTGCATGTAATCCGGGAGTTGTTTAAACTTCATGAGGGACTTGAACATCTCTCTTGCCCCCGATTCTGACGTTCCCTTGATCCCAGCCGCTTTTTCCAGCAAGTCGGGTCTGCCGATGTCGCCTACAAAGACGAAATCTCCCGTAAAGATGCCGATTGGACGATCAGCATTTCCTCCGCGGTCCGTCAACAGGAAAGAAATGCTTTCCGGGGTATGGCCGGGGGTATGCATCACCTCAAACATCAGGTTTCCGACGGAAAAGCGATCACCGTCTTTCACAAGTTGATGTTTCAATCCATCAATATATTGATATTTCCAATCTGCATCGCCCTCATCGGAAAGATACAGCTTCGCTTGGTGTGTCACGCCGAGTTCGCGGGCACCGGAAACAAAATCGGCGTGAATATGGGTTTCTGCGGCTGCTGTGATGTGCAGCCCTTCATCTTCGGCTGCTTGTAAATATGGCTTTAGATTGCGGCCGGGATCAATGATAATTGCCTCCCCTGTTTTTTGGCAGCCGACCAGATAGGATGCATGGGCCAGCTTTTCATCGTAAAAGTAGCGCAACAACATGTTGTATTCCTCCCCTTGAATCATCATTTATTTTAAGAAAACTGTTTTGGAATCCTGCATCATGCACATCATCCAAATACACTTGCCGTTACCTTTTGTCCTCTCTTACATCAGTCCTTTTAACATGCCATTCCAATAAATGACGGGAAGCAATCTTCTTTTTAACAGGTACATGCTGAATCGTTCTTTGGACTGATCAAATGGAAACGTTTCTTGCGGCTCCTTGTGATAGTCAAACTCGGCCAGCACGAGTTTGTTGTAGCCTGTAACCAAGGGGCATGAGGTATATCCATCGTACCTTGCATCTAATGAAGATCCTTTTATCAGGGACATCAGATTTTGCACCAAAACCGGAGCCTGTTTGCGAATCGCCGCCCCTGTTTTGGACGTCGGCAGGTTAGAACAGTCTCCAATTCCGAAAACATTGGCAAACTTTTTGTGCTGCAAAGTGTACGGATCAACATCGACCCATCCGCCGGCATCCGCCAATGCGCTTTCTTTTATAAATAGAGGCGCTTTCATCGGCGGAGTCACATGAAGAAGATCGTATGTTAATACTTCCTGTTCCCCAGTCTCCAGATTCTCGAACAGGGCTTCTTTTGAATCAGGCCGAATTTCGACCAGGTTTCGTTTGTACATCGTTTGAATGTCCTTGCGCCGGACGACTTTTTCGAGCGCATTTGCATATTTGGGGGCATCAAAAATGATTGATTTAGCCGATGCAAAAATAATCTCCGACTGATTGCGAACATTTGACTTGCGGAAATAGTCGTCTGCCAAGTACATAATTTTCTGCGGAGCTCCCCCGCATTTCACGGGAGAATCCGGATGAGTGAAAACGGCGGTTCCGCCTTTAAAGTTGCGGATGTTTTCCCAAGTGCTGTCTACCGTATCGTACGAGTAGTTGCTGCAAACCCCGTTTTTTCCGACCGCATCTTTCAAACCTTTGACCCCGTCCCAATCGATTTGCAAACCGGCTGCTGCAACAAGATAATCATAGGAAACGATCGTTCCTTGTTTTGTAAGGAGTGTGTTCTGATCCGGCCGAAACTCCGTTACAGCATCGCTGATCAAGTCAACCCCGGCAGGAATCAGGGAAGCCAGATCGCGCTCCGACTCTTCCTTCTTCGCTGCCCCGCCTCCAACCAATGTCCACAAAGGCTGGTAGTAGTGCTTTGTTTGCGGGTCAATGATGGCAATTTGTCCTTTGAATTTTTTAGAAGCCCGGACGAGGCGGGCCGCGACACAGATGCCGGCAGTCCCAGCACCGACAATGACAACGGAATAACGAACTTGTCTTGCCATAGTCAACCCCCTTATGCTTTTAGAAAGTTGATGTTTTTCGTAAAGATGCATATCACTGTTTTTAAGGTAACACTGATCTCCCTTTTTCTATATAGGGGAACTCCCCTACTTTTATGTGAGCCCCGTCTTCTCAAGCTGACAAAAGGCAGTCTGCTACAACGCCAGATCCAGATATTTGTTTTTAATCGCATATTGGATCAATTCGTGTTTCGAGTCCAGCTCTAACTTTTGCATGATATTCGTTTTGTGGTTTTCCACGGTTTTGACGCTGATCGAGAGTTTATCGGCAATCTCTTTATTGGCATAACCCAGCACAATGAGTCTGACAATCTCCTTTTCGCGAACAGTTAAAACAGAAGGCGGCTTTTTGGACTCTGAATTCAGCCATTGTTTAATGATGTCTTCGGATACAGATGTCTTGTAAAAGCGTTTTCCTCTGTGCACCTCGACAATCGCCTGATAAAGCAACTGATAATCGCTGTTTTTCAAGACGTACCCATGGGCCCCCACCTCGATCGCTTTATGGACAAAAATTTCTTCATCATGTATTGTCAAAATTACGATTTTAACAGATGGATTCAACTTTCGGATCTCACTGCTCGCTGTGAACCCATCCAATCCATTTGGCATCGACAAATCCATCAGCACTACATCCGGTTTCAGCTGACCGGCCTTGAGGACGGCTTCGTTGCCATTGTGGCTTTCTCCAACAATTTCGATTTCAGAAAAACCTTCCAAAAGCACGCGAATTCCCTTGCGAATCATCATGTGGTCATCGACCAGCAATACCCTGATCACTCTCCTTCCCCTCCTTATACTGTACTTTCACTTTAATAGACGTACCTCTCTGAAGTGCGGAGTGAATACGAAGACTTCCTTCCATCTGATCGACTCTCTCTTTCATATGTTTGAATCCCAGACCTTCCTCTGTCAGCTCGCGCTCAAAACCGATGCCATTGTCCTGAATCATTAAAACGAGTTCACCGCCTTCTTTGTACAGTATGACTTCAATAAGTGTCGCCTGCGAATATTTCAGGGCGTTATGCAGCGCTTCCTGGATCACGCGGTACAAATTGATTTCCAAACTCGGCAGCAAGCGATTGCTGACATTGCTTGAGGCAAATGTAACAGAAACATCTTTATGCGTCTTGTTTAAACCGGAAACAAGGTGCTCGACAGTAGGGATCAACCCCAGTTGATCCAGACTATGCGGACGCAGCTGAAGAGAGTAGAGCTTGATGTCTTGTATCGCCTTTTCCAGTTCATCGATGATTTCCTGCATGTATTCTTTAAATGTATCTTCCTGCTTCATGCGCGATCGAATCGCTTGAATGCCTACTGAAACCGAATAAAGCGATTGCCCTACACCGTCGTGCAGTTCCTGGGCCAACCGCTTGTGTTCGTTTTCCTGGGCTTCTAACGTTTTTTGCAGAACGAGCTTGGAGATCCTGGCTTCCTCTTCCTTTTTCTTCATCGTTAAATCTTTCAGGACCAAAAGGACTTCTTTTTGATCCCCGTTTTCATAAATGACCGCCGTACTCATCTCCATGTCGACGAATCGCCCCTCATAGGTGGGCATTGAGGAAAGAAAATACGGAATTTCCCGCTTGGCCAGCAAATAACAACGCTCTTCTCCCTCTTCCAGTTTTCTCGTTTGGCAGTAGGAACAGTACGGAACCTTGCCCCCTACTTTCCATCCCGTCATCTTCTTTGCGGACGGATTCATCACCAGTATCCTGCGTTCCTGATCCATCATGATGATTCCATCCTGCAAATGGTCGAAGATCTGCCTGAAATAGCCGCTTTCCATTGATTTTCCTTCTTCTTTATACCGTTCAAAAAAAGTCGGGTTTTGACACATCATGGACCCTCCCTCAGCTATCTATTCCTCGTACAATCGATAGACCCTCTTTAACTTCTGTTCAAACTGGTCAAAATGAACAAAACGCGCTTCTCTTAGAAATTCGGTTCCCTCAATAAACAAAAGAAGTACAGGAACTGTGAAGACTGAAAACCTGCCTGCAACCTCCTCCACTATATCAGCATCGATGTGTCCCAATTTGATCTTCGGAAATTGAGCGAGCAGTGCTCTAAGCTGCGGCAGAACAGCGTGGCATACTGTGCATTGAGGCCTTGATATATATATAAAACTTAATTTATGATCGTTTACGAATTTTTCAATTGAAATCATTGAAGTTAACTCTATAACCTCTTTCATCCAATTCCTCCTTCAAAACCGATAATTTAGAAAACCTTAAACATTAATGAAGATATCAAACCAAATTTTCACGGTTGTAATCAAAATAACGAATATCAGAATACCTTGAAGAACTTTAGCATTCACCCTCTTGCCAATTAAAACACCTATCGGGGATGCCACTAGGCTGGCAGCTATTATAACCAAAGCCGGCATAATAGGAACATGTCCAATGATGAGCTTTGCGGCTGTTGTTCCAATCGATGAAATAAATGTAACTGCGAGTGATGTCGCGATTGTGGTTCGTGTAGGGATTTTTAAAACGACTAACATTAGCGGAACAAGCAGAAAAGCGCCGCCGGCACCGACAATGCCTGAAGCCAAGCCGACTGCGAAAGTGATTACCGAGGTTAATATCTTTAGAAAACGAACGTGATCACTTTGATGACCTTCTGTACCTGTCTTTGGAATAAACATCATGACTGCGGCGATTATCGCCAATATTCCGTAAACCAAGTTTATGACATCTTCAGAGAAAAAATGTGACCCATAACCGCCGATTATACTTCCCATTAAAATACTTAATCCCATAATGGTGATAAGTTCTTTATTTAAGTAACCGCCTTTCCGGTAAGCCCATACACCGGAAAACGTTGCAAAAAAAACCTGGACTGCCACAATACCCGAAACCTGGTAAGCATTAAAGCCTGTAAATCCAAATAACACAGGTATGTATAATAACAAAGGGTAATTAATAATGGCTCCCCCAACACCAAGCATCCCGGACATAAAAGAACCAACTAATCCGATTAAAAATAGTAGAAGAATAAAAGATATGCCCACTAACTTTCCTCCTTTCCGTCAATTAAAAGGGGGAATAGCCCCCCCTTTATCACATTTAACCTTTTTTAATCCAAAACTTTAATACGCCATCTTCTTCTGTATCTTTAAGCAACTCATGACCGCCTGAATTAGCCCATGCTGTTAGATCGCTTTTTGCCCCTTTATCAGTGGCATGTACTTCTAACACTTCTCCGGATTGCAATTCATCAATAGCTTTTTTTGTTTTTACAATCGGCATTGGGCATGCGAATCCTTTAGCATCTATTATTTTATTTGATTTCATTTTTTATCTCTCCTATCTTCAAATCTATGTTCATCCATGAACCGCGCAGCGGTTTGGGCCAATTTCCATCTCACTTTGCCTGTCAGTCTCAGGCGTTATTTTTCCCATGTTGGTTTGACGGATTTCCTGATATGCATGTGGCTGTGGCGGCAGGTTTTCTGATACAGCACCTCTGAATTCATTTTCATCCATATTTAAACCGCCATTCTTTTTGTATAAATCACCCAGCTTAGCCTGAACATGCCCTTGATCGCCTAATTCGCCGACTTTCGCAAAGTGAGCCGGAAGAACAATCAGGTCATCTGATATCTGTTTGTACTTTTCATATAAAGTGTTACGCAAATCCTCTGCCCAATCCCCGGCTTTTCCAGCCAAGTCCGGCCGGCCAATCGATTCTACAAATAAAATATCTCCTGTTAACAAATAGCGGCCATTAACAATTAAAGAGGTGCTTCCAATCGTATGGCCTGGTGAATAGATAGGCTCTACTTTTATACATTCCTTTCCTGCAGAAACAACTTTACCTTCAGCTAACGGTTCATACGAAAATTGCACTTCCTCTGCATCTTTTGGCGGTAGATGGTATGCAGATCCTGTGCGCTCACGCAGTAAACGTCCGCCGGAAATATGATCAGCATGTAAATGTGTATCAATCACGTGTTTAATCGTAACGTTTTTCTCTTTTGCAAAATCTGTATATGCATCAACAGTACGAGCAGGGTCAACTACAATTGCTTCCCCGTCAGACTCGATAAAATAGGATAAACAGCCTTTCCCCATTCTTACGAATTGATAGATAGAGCCTCCTCCTTCCAAGTCTCCGATTTTTACCGGGTGTAACCATTCACTCCACGCTTTCATACCGCCTTTAAGCACAAAAACTCTTTCAAAGCCGGCATCTGCTAAATGCTGTGCAACCATCTCTGAAGACCCTTGTTTGGCACAGACCACTAGAATATCCTGATCTCTTGGAACTTGGTCTGCAATTTTATCTATACCATCGATTAAATCAAAATACGGAACATTTAAATGTTCAACCCGGCTGCCCTCGATTTTCCAATCGCTGAAGGCATCTTTATTTCGTACATCTAAAATAAAAAATGATTCTTGATTTAATACCTTTTCCGTTACTTCTTTTGGTGAAATGAATGTAAAATTCACTTCTAAAACCCCCTTAGAATGTCAGAGTCATATTGGCATCAGAAGCATAATGAACGAAGCTTGCTGCACCGCCAACTTCAATCCCGTCTACAAATTGGTCTTTGTCCAGATTCATCACATCCATCGTCATTTGACACGCTATGATTTTCACACCCAGCTCCTGAGCCATTGAAAGCAATTCAGGAATCGATGGTGCGTTCTCCTTTGCAAAGCCTTCTTGAATATGTTCACGGCCTTCCGGAACAGGAAGATTCTTATGGGCTTCCTTATGGATTAAATTCAGTCCTTCAAACGTAAAGAAAATCCCTACTTCAGCATCGCTTGCTGCTGCGGCCGCAGCAATATTAAACACCTTATAAGCATCAAATAAACTCCCGTTACTTGCGATAATCGCAACTTTTACAGCCATTCAAATCATTCCTCCAATGTTTATTTTATTGATCTTTTTCAACAGGACCTGACCACTCCGCCATACCTTGCAAAACATTTTCTACATTTCCAAAACCATTTTCTGCAAGTTTTTTGGCAGCTAGATCACTTCGATTACCTGTGCGGCAAACGACATAAATTTTCCCGTCTCTATTCAGTTCGTTTGCTCTTTTTTCGAGTTCACCCAACGGAATTGAAATCGCTCCGGGAATATGGCCGGAATTGTATTCTGCGGGTTCCCGGACATCTACCACTGTTATATGCTCTTTCGCTTCTACCTTTTTTTGAAGCTCTTCGTTTTGGATTGTATAAGGAAACTTTTTTTCTTCCTTTATATCAGAGTTACTGGCTTTGCGAAGATAATGTTTTAATATATCTCTGTCCTCTGTTGTACCGAGATACTGGTGACCGCTTCCCTTTGCCCATGCCTGTATATCAGCGAGAGACCCTTTATCAGTAGCCTGTACTTCTATGACTTGCCCGGGTTCTAACTCATTCATCGCCTTCTTTGTTTTTACGATGGGCATTGGACAAGCAAGCCCTTTTGCATCTAACACGCGATCAGTTTTGATGTTCATCAGTCATCCCTCCATGTTCATTTTCTGTTTTATCACTGTTCCATTTCATTATGTTCTCTCATACTAAATGATATTTACATCGTCACCATTCTTTAGTAGCTCGAGATGCTTCAGCAGCTGCCGATCATTTATTTTTCTGTCCATTCTCTCTCCCTTTCAGATGGTCTTACCTAAAAAGTTATATAAATAAGTTGACTTTTGCTTCATTGGCATCCCCGAGATAAGCTACAACTCCTGCATAATCAAGGCCATCGATCAGTTCTTCTTTTTGCAAGCCTAACAAGTCCATCGTCATTGTACAGGCAACAAGCTTAACTCCCTGTTCCTGCGCCATTGCAATAAGCTGAGGCAGAGACAGCGCACCATGCTTTTTCATGACATGTTTGATCATTTTAGGACCCATACCGGCAAAATTCATTTTAGATAAGCCAAATTTCTCCGGCCCCCGGGGCATCATGAAACCAAATGCTCTTTCAAGCAGCCCTTTCTTTACTGGTACCGGTTCATCTTTTCTTAAAGCGTTAAGCCCCCAAAATGTATGAAAAATTGTTACCTCGTGATCATAGGCTAGAGCGCCATTTGCAATAATAAAAGCAGCAATAGCTTTATCTAAGTCGCCACTGAATAATACAATCGTCGTTTTCTCTTTTTGGTCTGACATGTATGTCATCTCTCCCCCTCTAATATACATATACCTGTATTGGTATAAAACAACACAAAAAAATATAGGTTTCTACCGATTATACCTACAGGGGTATAATAGCAGGCAAAAAATTTTCGCTTTATACTCTAAAGGCAGTACAGAGGCTGCTTCATAAACAGCCATCTATTCATTATCTGCTTTTCACCAATAAATTGACCGCTTCTTGAATAAGGTCTTCTGTATCTTCTCCTCTTTCGATTTGAAGGCGAACGCATTTCTCCAAATTACTGCTGACAACTACACCGATGGCCCGATCTAATGCAGAACGCACCGCTGACATTTGGCTTACGAGCTCTTTGCACTCTTTTCCTTCATCCATCATTTTTAATATTCCTCGAACTTGACCCTCAATTCGTTTTATCCTGTTTTTTAATTGATCATCGTATTCCATCAGATAACCTCCCATTTTCTTATGATGATAACATATCCTTTTTATCAACTTTTTCGCAAAACCGTTACTACGCAGAGATGAACTGTCCTGCTTTTCTGTCACATGACTTTTTGTACAGACAAGCTTTATCCTAATGGAATATCACCCGCCTAATACATATACCCCTATGTGTATAATACTGGACTGCTGAGGATAAATCAAATTTTAAGCTCCTGTAAATAAAGGGAAGTATAATAAGCGCTCCTTTAAAATCAAGTAATACAACGATATATTGATGTCAGAGAAAAAAGAAGTCATCGCCTGCCGCCTCGGCATTGATTAAAGAAAAAGCGCAGTGCAAAATCGCGAAGAAGCTTGGGATTTCGCGGAGCTATGTGTCGCAGATCGCTGATAGATGTTTCATGAGTTTTACCATCCGGAGAAGGAGCAGTGATGCAGAAGAAGCCGGATCTCATTTTCCGGCTTCCTCTATTTCATTTTTTTAAAAAAGAAATCACTTTATGCTGCTGGATATAAACATTGAGGCATCTTGATTCATAAAAATGCGATGACCGTGATAGAATGTCTTCATTTCAGTTGATTTAAATCCAACATCGGATAATCTTTTTTTCAATTCTTCGTGCGAAAAACCGTTATGAACTTTCGGATGTTGAATTTTATTGTTTTTGTCAAAATCAATAATCATGAGCTTACCGCCATTATTTAAAATGCCGAACAATTTCTGTAAAATTTTATTCGTATCCGGAATATGAAGAAGGACGAGTGACATTAAAACAATATCTGCCTTCAGTTCAGGAGTTTCTTGGGTAAAATCTGAATAAAGCACTTTTGCGTTGGCAATTCCTTTGCGGGAAATTTTCGCTTTTGCCACCTCCAACATTTGTTTTGATGAATCTACCAACAAAATAGAATTTACTAAATCTGATAATTCTAAACTAATTAGACCAGTACCACTCCCATAGTCAATTAAAGATTTTGATTGACTATTCCGCAATTCCGGCCTTACTTCATTCACGATCACTTTGGCTAATTCAATTCTCTCATCTGTATCATATCGTTTTGCCATCTGCTCAAAAACGTTATTTTCCATATGCCACTCCTTTAGAAGTTTCACTGCAAATGATGCTAACACCTTACATATTTTCGTTTGAAACCAAGACGGCCTCTATCAATATCCATTTGAATATTTTTGGAAGCATTCAGGATACTGCTTTTTTTCTTGCCCCGCCTGAGTTCGACTGGGCCTACTGCTTTTGCGGTTTCAACCGCCTTTTCATGGAGCGGTAAATATGAAATCCCGACTGTGTAGATAAAATGATTCATAGCCGATTTTGTTCGATCTGGAGAATCTTGAATCGTATGTTCCACCTGATCAAGCATACTGGCAATTTTGGTCACACCAAACTCATCGTCCGATCGATTACCCAAAAGCCAGCAGTAACAGCTCCAGCCTGCCGACATTCTAAGTTCTTCACCGCTTGAGATCCATTTATCTGCAACAGCTTGCGCAAAATCGGTTTCTGCCAAAGTTACTGCAACAACATAATCAGACAGCATATAAAAATACGCAGTATCGATCCAACGCTCAAAATCCGCCTCAGTCATTGTCATTGGGTCAGCAATAATGCCGGCAAAATACATGGCATCGTAGTTCCCGGTAGCGTAAAGCTGCTCCGCCAAGGGCTGATTTTTCTTGATTTTCTTTGCGAGCGGCTTCATTTTGCCTGTCGCCACGCCAAAAAGCGGTTCGTGTGCACCATTCGTTATGTATCTTTTTTTCATGTTTTCCGTACCCAGCGCTTCCAGTTCCTTCATAACCGTTTCAAGATTCATGCTTTCACTTCCTCATAAACATTTCTTTATCATTATCATACTTTTTCACTTCATCTAATCATTTCAAATCAACTTCATTTGTTTTTAATGCTCTCCATAAACGGCTGAAAGCTAGGGTTTTGCGTTCGCGGTTTTTCTTTTGTTTCCTAAGTCTAATGAAAACTAAATTTCCTCTGCACTTCATACATATCATTTATGTTTATTATATGAAACAAGCAGAAAGGGGTTGTTTTTGACCGCTTTTCCTCTTCATGCATCAAATTCGAATGCCGCCGATATTTGCAAAAAGAAGACTCTTAAAAAAAAAAGAGTCTTCTAACTTGATAAATAAAACGAGCCAAATCAGCTGATGACTACTTTTGTTTTTTCAGGTATGTTTTCATAAATCCATTTTGCATCTGGAATCGCAAGCCTGATGCATCCATGGGAAGCTTTTTTTCATAATTTTTTGCTTCCTTTTCAATGACTTTTTTATCTTTGTTGAATGGTACGCTATGAAATAAGAATTCACCATGATTTTCCCATGAAACCCAATACTCTGCACCTTCCCGATATTTTGGGGAGAAAAACCACTCACCTCGTTCAGGCTCTACATAATAAGCTTTCAATTCCCCAAACCTTTTCGTACCTTCTTTTCCCAGAAACCACAAAATCAGCATTTTCCACTTTCCTCAGATAATGTTGAGCGTCAACTCCTTATCTAAATGACTAAAATATGATAATCAATTACATTTTTGTAAAAAAACTTTGTTTAATTAATCAATCATCGCGCTTTTACAACTTCCTTTATTCACCATCTTATCATGCAGATTTGCCCCATCATGACATTGTCAATCTTCTTATGCTTGTTCAATCAATTCGAGTTAAGGAAACATGACAAGTGTCATGTATGGAGCATGATGCGTGCTACTACAAAGACATCTCTCTGTGGCGTAAACTTAACTTAAGACCCATTTATGAGAGGATAACTTTACTATGACTGAACAAACTATTGCACATAAACAAAAACAGTTAACAAAACAGGTTGCAGCGTTTGCCCAGCCTGATACCAAAAACAGTCTGATTCAGCTCTTCAATACGTTTATTCCTTTTTTCGGACTGTGGTTTCTTGCCTATTTAAGCCTCAATGTCTCCTATTTCCTCACTTTAGGAATAACGGTGATTGCCGCAGGGTTTTTGACGAGAATTTTCATTATTTTTCACGACTGCTGCCATCTATCCTTTTTCAAACAAAAGCGCCATAACCATATTCTCGGCTTTTTGACAGGCGTTCTGACATTATTTCCTTATCTTCAATGGCAGCACAGCCATTCGATTCATCATGCGACAAGCAGCAACCTGGATAAACGCGGAACAGGCGATATCTGGCTGCTGACGGTAAACGAATATAAAGCCGCACCTCTCTACACAAAAATCGCATACAGGCTTTACAGAAATCCGTTTATCATGTTTATTCTCGGACCGATTTATGTCTTTCTGATCACAAACCGCTTTAACAAAAAAGGTGCAAGACGGAAGGAACGTCTGAACACATACCTTACCAACCTTGCAATTGCGGCATTGGCTGCTGTCTGCTGCCTGATCTTTGGCTGGCAATCGTTTTTGCTCGTACAGGGTCCGATCTTTCTGATCTCAGGTTCGATCGGCGTTTGGCTGTTTTATGTTCAGCATACATTTGAAGATTCTTATTTTGAAGCAGATGAAAATTGGAGCTACGTTCAGGCCGCTGTGGAAGGAAGTTCATTTTATAAACTTCCGAAACTGCTTCAATGGCTTACAGGCAATATCGGGTACCACCACGTTCACCATCTGAGTCCAAAGGTGCCTAACTATAAACTTGAAACCGCACATGAACAGCATGAACCATTAAAAAACGTCCCGACCATCACTTTAAAAACAAGCCTGCAATCACTCGCGTTCCGGCTTTGGGATGAAGAAAAAAAGCAATTTGTAACCTTTCGTGACATGAAACAAACATCATCCCATCTTTCGCCGGATTCAACGGGAAATCAGAAGCTGCGGAAGAACGCCTGACGATGAGGAGGTCTTCTTATATCAACAAGAAGACTTCCTTTTTATTGTCCAATGATGCAATCCGGCTCCAGCAATGGTAAAGTTACTCTAAAGATGAAAAGCTGAAAATGAGGTTATATCATGGTCAAAAAGCATTTTACATTTCAAAAACTTAACGGGATCTCGCCGTATATATGGACGATATTTTTCATCCTTCCCTTCTACTTTATCATGCAATCATCATCTACACTTGTAATCGTCGTCGGCATCATTTTGACACTTTTATTTTTTGCGGTATACAGATTTGCTTTTGTCTCAAAAGGCTGGGACGTTTATTTGTGGGCGCTTATTTTAATCGGCATTTCAACCGCTTCGATTATGCTGTTCAGCTATATTTATTTTGCTTTTTTTATCGCATATTTTATAGGGAACATAAAAAAACGAGCCCCATTTCACATTTTATATTACGTCCATTTAATAAGCGCAGCTGTCGCTGCCAACTTCAGTCTCGTGTTAAAAAAGGAATTTTTTCTGACACAAATTCCGTTTGTGGTCATCACCCTTATCAGTGCGATTTTATTACCGTTCAGTATCAGAAGCCGCAAGGAGCGCGAACGCCTGGAAGAAAAGCTCGAGTATGCTAATGAACAGATTGCCAATTTGGTAAAATTAGAAGAACGGCAGCGGATTGCCCGCGACCTCCACGATACACTTGGACAGAAGCTGTCTCTTATCGGTTTAAAAAGCGACTTGGCGAGAAAATTAATTTACAAAGATCCCGATCAAGCCGCGCGTGAACTGAAAAGCGTTCAGCAAACTGCGAGAACTTCTTTAAATGAAGTCAGAAAAATCGTATCCTCCATGAAAGGAATCCGGCTCAAGGATGAAATCATGAACATCAAACAAATTCTTGAAGCAGCCGACATTGCATTTATCTATGAAGAAGATAAATTGCCGGAAAATATCTCATTGCTTAATGAAAACATATTGAGCATGTGCTTAAAGGAAGCTGTCACTAATGTCGTCAAACACAGTCAGGCTAAGACCTGCCGCGTTGACATCCAACAGTTCTGGAAAGAAGTTGTCATTACAGTGACTGATGATGGAACGTTTCAAGGGGAAGAGAAGTACTTTTCAAAAGGACACGGCTTGCTTGGCATGAGAGAACGGCTTGAATTTGCAAACGGAGGCCTTCACATTGATACAAAAAACGGCACCAAGCTTACCATGTCAATTCCTAATAACTCAAAATAAACAAAAAAGGATGGCTTACATGATTAGTATATTTATTGCAGAAGATCAACAGATGCTCTTGGGCGCTTTAGGATCGCTTCTGAATTTAGAAGATGATATGGAAGTCGTAGGCAAAGGCACAACCGGACAGGATGCCGTTGATTTCACAAAAAAACATCGGCCTGATGTATGCATTATGGACATTGAAATGCCGGGAAAGACGGGGCTTGAAGCTGCTGAGGAATTAAAGGATACAGGCTGCAACATTATTATCTTAACCACTTTTGCCCGCCCCGGCTACTTTCAGCGAGCCATTAAAGCAGGTGTTAAAGGCTATTTGTTAAAGGACAGCCCAAGCGAAGAGCTTGTGAGCGCCATCCGCAGCGTTATGAAAGGAAAGCGGATCTATGCGCCTGAATTGATGGAAGACATGTACAGTGAGGCCAACCCCCTCACAGATAGAGAAAAAGAAGTGCTCGAACTTGTGGCTGACGGAAAAAACACAAAAGAAATCGCCCAAGAACTCAGCATCAAAAGCGGAACCGTACGAAATTATATCTCAATGATTCTTGAAAAGCTTGAGGTGAAAAATCGGATCGAAGCCATTACCCGTTCAAAGGAAAAAGGCTGGTTTAAATAAAAAGAGGATCTTGTCATATCTCCAAGATCCTCTTGACGAATCAGCTGCTCCCACGGGCGAAAACATTCCTTTTCTACACGAACAACTTCTTCACAAGCTCGCGGTTGCGCTCTTTGAAAACCTCATTATGCGACGACACCATCGCACTCTTGTGCGCTTCGGGATCAATAAAGCGCTTGGCGCTGTTGACCGCGTTTGCCGCATCTTGAAATGCTCCGGCGATCAGGTGCAGCTTGCCTTCGTAATGCACAATATCCCCCGCCGCATACAGTCCGGGCACGGAAGACTGGCAGTTGGCTGTACCTGCAATATAATAGTCATCAACCCGGGTAATATCAAGCCGGCTGTTCTCCAGCAGTGAGGTGTCGCGTTCATATCCGTGGTTGATAACCACCTCGTCGACAGGCAGCTCCATCACTTCACCGGTTTGAGCGTTTGTGAGCTCGACCCGTTCGATCACCTCATGATCTTCAGAAGCGATCAACTTGGTAATCTGTGTATGGAAGAAGCAGCTCACCGAGCTGTTCAGAAGCTGATCAACCTGGGCCTCATGCCCGCTGAGCGCTTCTTTGCGGTAAGCGAGATAAACCTTCTTCGCTACAGGCTCGAGCTCGTTGGCCCAATCGACAGCCGAGTTGCCTCCGCCTGATACAATTACCGTTTTATCTTTAAAATGCTGCAGTGACTTGACCGTATAATTCAGGTTGGACACTTCAAAGCGTTCGGCCCCTTCAATCTGGAGCTTTTGCGGATTCAGGATGCCGCCGCCCACGGCAACAATGACCGTCCTGGAAAGATGCACGCCTGAGGCAGCCGTATGTAATTCAAATAGTCCTTCTTCATTGCGGGCAATCGACTCCACTTTTTCATTCAGCAGCACTTCGGGATGAAACGTTAATCCCTGCTGAACCATCTGTTCAATCAGCTTGGCTCCCGGAATCGGCGTTTGCCCTCCGACATCCCAAATCATTTTTTCCGGATATACGTGAACCTTTCCGCCCAGCATCGGCTGATATTCAATAATCTTTGTTTTCATCCCGCGCAGTCCGCTATAGAAGGCGGAATATAATCCGGCCGGTCCTCCGCCGATAATGGTCACATCAAATACTTCATTCCTGCTCATGGCTATTCACTCCCGGTATATATCATGCATGGCTTATCAAAAGTCCATATCTCCATGTCGTAAATGATTATCATTATCATTAAGTATACTTTAGACATCTTCATTTTTACAATCAATGATTAATAAAAAGTCACTTTCCGCTCATTTTCCAGTTACAGGGCCCGCAAAGCGAACGCCGGCTGCAGAGTGTAACGACGATTTATCTGCAAAGCGCGGGAAGGGAGAGGCAGGGCTGCAGGCCGCAGCCGGGCTGTTGATGCTCTATAAACCTTCGGATGCTTGTTGTGCGTCAAAACAGGCTTTTTCACTTTATCAGGTCTTCTGTAGCCCTGAGCGATTCTGCGTTTTTCTCACTCCTCTGCCATTTTGCCCTTGGTTTGCCGGCGATTCTGTCATCCTGATCTACCCCCTCGTATTATAATAGAGTGATCCGATTCCTCACGGACTCATCCGTCGTAATCGGCAAGTAAAATGTCGCGCTTTGCTAGTTACAAAAGCGGTATTGGATAGGTAAAGTAATAATTGCCCCGCTAAGCAGCAAGACGCAGGTCACAACCAACGAATTGTAGAAAGCCAAAGGAGAGCTCATATATATGACGTCACATACTCGCATTAAAATCCCGGCCGGATTTTGGGAAGGATTGCGTCAATTAGGGATTGCTGCCCATGACGTGGTTCGAAAAGCACAACTGCCGCTCACCATTGTGACTGAACCGGTTGTCACCGCCGCCCAATATTTTTCGATCTGGCAGGCGTATTCTGATCTCATTGATGACACTGCAAAAGGAATCATCAACCTTACGACCGCCTTTGATACAGCGCATTACCCTCCTCCCGTCTTAGCGACTTATCATGCTCGCGACTACCGCGACGCTCTAAAGCGGATAGCCCGGTACAAACAGCTGTGCCCTCCTGAAAGGTTGCATATTACCGAGGAAGGCGAGCACTGTACAATCGAACTGGATTGGTTGGATAGCGGGCAGTCCGGTCCGCCGATGCTTATCGGCATCACGCTGGCATTTCTTCTGGAGCTTGGACGCCGCGGCACAGGTCAACCTTTAACGGCCAGGCTCGTCGAATTTTCGCATCCGATGGGCGATGTAGAGGCGCTTGAAGCTTACTTCGGCTGCCGTATCCGGATCGGTGCAAATTGTAACCGGCTGACGCTGCACCGGGGAGACCTGGACCGCCCCTTTGCCTCGTACAACGAAGAGCTGCTGGAGATTCTGACACCTGCACTGGACCAATCGTTGGATGAGCAGCAGCGCAGCCTCTCAATCGCCGAGATGGTCAAGTGGATCATGAAACGCAGCCTTATGGGAGGACGCCCCGACGTTCGGACTGTTGCAAGCGAGCTGGGGATGAGCGAACGCACCTTGCAGCGCCGGCTTACTGACGAAGGCACAAGTTTCAAACATTTGTTGACACAAGTCAGGCATGAGCAGGCGCTGGAGTACTTGGCAGACCCCTCGCTCGATATTAAAGAAGTGGCCTTCATGATTGGGTATGAAGACCAGAACTCGTTCTACCGTGCCTTCCGCCTTTGGGAAGGGGATTCTCCTTCAAATTGGCGTACTGAACACTGCTTAGATACACACTCGGGAAAATTGACATTGTCTTAGGAAGCACTTTTTTAACATGATTAAAGGAGAAATGTATGATGGATATGGGATTAAACAATAAAACAGCTTTAGTTACAGGATCAACGAAAGGGATAGGTAAAGCAATTGCCATTGAACTTGCCAAAGAAGGCGTGAATGTCCTCATTAACGGGCGACATGAAGATGAGGTAGAACGAACTGTAAATGAACTAAAAACAGATTTCCCGGCTACCTCTCCTCAAAATGCTGCAGCTGATATTGTAGATATCGGGCAAAGAGAAGCTTTATTTAAAAAATACCCAAATATTGATATTTTAGTTAACAATATGGGTATCTATGAAATCATGCAATATGAGGACGTGGATGATGACGTCTGGGAAAAATACTTCCGCACGAACGTTCTTGCTGCAAATGGTTTATCTAAATTTTATTTGCCTAAAATGCTGAATAATGATTATGGCCGCATTATCTTTATCGCGAGTGAAGAGGCGATTATGCCTTCAGGTCAAATGCCGCAGTATTGTATGACAAAATCAATGCTTTTATCATTGTCCAAAAGCTTATCTAAATTAACAATAGGAACAGAAGTGACAGTCAATACGATCATGCTGGGACCAACGCTCTCCGAAAATGTGCAGCAAATCATTGAAGGTATGTACCCTAATGAAGAGATGGCTTTTTCAGAAAAAGAGAAAGAATTTATGACGCCAAACCTGCCCCAATCTGAAATACGGCGATTTATCAAGCCGTTTGAAATAGGCAGGCTTGCTGCATTTGTATGCAGTCCTTATGCATCCGCATTTAAAGGTTCTCCAATTCGTATGGATGGAGGGATGGTGCCGACTATTTTTTAATATTTTTCTGTTCACCATTATGTTCCAAGGCTAGCCCGGTATCGTTACGAGTATCAAGCTGGCGCCAATAAGCACCAGCTTGAAAAATACTCTTTATGGAGCGAATCCCCCGGCAACACCCCCTGCCACTTTCGGCTTCTGCTTTTTTAATCAGGGAGACGCAACCTAATTTTCAGCGACTTTTAATTGGATGCTGTTGGACTTATAGATCATCTTCACTTTGTACTTGCTTGGTAAACCCGAGGTCTCGATCGAAGAAAATGATCCGTGGCGCTTTCCGGAGGGAAGGCCGGTAGTCGCTAAAATCCAACGGCGCTGCGTTTTAGCAAGGTAAGGAAAACGTGTTTCAAGGAGGACTTCAGCTCCCTTGGGAACCGCTATTGGTTTAGCAGTTGATTTTATTTGACCAAATCCATACGTCAATCGCTGGGTATATTGTTTTTTATTCTTGTCATAATCGCTGAATCGATCTTCCGCTGTACCAGTTTGCGTTAACAACTTACTGTGAGCTTCATCATAAGCAGCCTTTTTCAGACTTTTATTGGCTGGATCAGATAGGATAGCAGCCGCCAATGCAGTTGCCATGACACGTCCTCCCATTACATCGAGCGGAGAATGCATACCGGCGGCAATGCGGTTATTCCCTAGTTCCGAAGCGCGGGTAAGCAGTTCCTGATAACGCTCAGGTATCGCATAAGCCATAGCAAAAGCGCTGAGATATGCGGCATTCGTATGTCCGCTGGGAAAACCTCCGTCTTTGCCCGGGTCGGGATTGATAACGGGAACAAGGGAAGGAACAATAATTGAATCGCTTTTCCAGCGAAATGGGCGAGGATAGTTAAAGTATCCCTTAGCCGGGTTCGTTGAAGAATATGTGCCGCGCAACGTATTGACCAAACTCACGATGCTGCCGAGACTAGAACTCGCGCTGCCTGAATTGGTTCCTTCATCATTGTATTTTTTTATCGCGGCATCTGCCGGGATACTGTTGATGGTAGTCGTCGCGCCTGCACGCTTCCGATATATATCAGTAAGCGGGCCAAGACCGTCAATCACACTGTAGCTCTGATTCCTGCGATCATCAAAATATGCAGCATTTTCCTCAGCGGAGGTACGGCGTTCAGCAATGTCAACAACTTTTTGAATGTTGGCATCCAACACGCTGCTGTTCAGTTTGGTCCCGCTATCCCAGGTACTCCCGCGAGTCCAAAGTTTACTAAATTCGGAAAGCACCCCGATCGCAGGATTGGAATTCACTGTCGTATGAGCAGCGCTGTTATTTTTGTAATGATCTACGAAATATCCTGAAGGCGGCGGCGGAGTTATTGTTTTTGCTTTAGTTGTAGTGCCCGCATAACATTCACTCAAGGAACATTGGAATAATGCCAGAGAAAACAAAGCCACTAATAAATGCTTCTTCATCCTTATTAATTTCATCTTTACGCCATATCTCCCTTACTCTTAATCCCATCTTATCTATGATCGTATCTTAAACTTGTTAATCTAATAGCGTTGTTTTATTAATGTTTTGTTTATATTTATAGGCGTCAAGCATGGAGCTGAAAAAAGTATCGGCGGCTTCGGTTTTGATTCAAAGAAAAAAATCGCGAAGGAGCTCTGATGTGAAGCGCGCTGATGAAGATGTTTTATGCGTTTTACCGCGGAGAAGAAGAAACGGAAGACAGTTAATGAATGCAAAAAGCTGCTGACTTCCGGTAGCAGCTCAAACAGGAACATCTATCTGTAGAAATCCATTATATTTCTTTTACAGATTCTGTTCATGGAAAGAACCAGGCATCAACGATATGCTGGATCATAAGGAATGGCCTTCATTTCATTAAAAATCTATAATAACATCCCTTGATCAGCTTCATTCTCTTTACGCCTGCACCCATCATATATTTTCTAGGTTTCACAGAGTCCAATCTCATTAAGGACTAGAACGTATTCTATAGATTTTCCGGGAGTAAAAAAAGCGCCCAGCAAGTAAACATAAATATAGAACCCTGAAATGCAGAGGGTTCTACTGACTGCTGTACATATATGCGGCAGTGTATCGTTCAACGCTTGCGGCGCTGTTAGAGGTCTGCGATAACCGCGATGCCGAATCCGCCGCAAGACGCATCTTTGGCATCACCGGTGTGTTGAAACCTTACAGCTTTCCAGTTAAAAACTGCGCCTCACCAAGCCCGAAACTCCAATCGGCATCACCATTTTCGGTAATGGACACCATTACATCTTCCGGGGAAATACCGCATTCCGCTTCAAGCTTTTCAGCCAGCAAGGCATACAATTTCTCTTTTTGGCTCTTCATTCTTGTTTTACTGGTGATACTGATCACAACCAAATCCTTGGATCTATTAAATCCCAAGCCTGTATCTTGGATAATAAGCTCATTCGCCGGGTGCTGATGAACAATTTGATAGCGGTCTCTCTCCGGAACGTTAAATGCTTCCACCATCGCATTGTGAGCGGCATCTAGCAATGTTTTTAATGCTTTTTCATCACGGCCTTCTATTAGATCGAAACGTAATAATGGCATGCTGTTTACTTTCTCCTTAATAGTTTTGTTAACAAAATCAAGGTCAGGTTCTATCCGCCCCTGATCCATTGTTTCGATTTTGTATCACACCGATAGATCAAAAATGATGTCTGCTGACTTGATAAAAACATAACACATAACCAAAATATAATCAACAATTAGTCATCCCGTTAGAACCAGTGCAAAATATGCAAGTTCTAAAATCGTTTGACTATAATTGATTGGGGCGCTGGTATATAAATAATAGTTGATCAGAAAATGATATGCTCCCCTAAAGGTAGACAGATGAAATAAAAAAAAATCTGTTTGCCTTGGGGGAGTTTTTTCATGGCTGGAAAATGGTTTTCAAAAAAGGAAAAATTGAATATTCTATCAGAATGTGATCAGGAGAATAATTCGGTGAATGAGATTGCAGAAAAATATGNNATGACATTCATGCCGAAACAATTCGTGAATGGAGAACATCGCATGATATGGCCGGTGTGGAAAGTCTGGAACGTTCAAAGTGCCATAAGTTCTATCCCGCAGAATTAAAATACGCCGCCGTGAAAGACTTTTTATCCGGACGCTACACTCAAAGAGAAGTCTCGAGAAAATATAAGATTTCCAGTAAATCCGTGCTCATGAAGTGGGTCGAGCTTTATAATGGTCATAAAACGTTAAAAGACAGTGGGAGAGGAAGGAATCGTTTAATGACCAAACGGAAGAATGTTTCTTTGGAAGAACGGATTAAGATTGCGAAGGATTGCCTAGCCCACGGAAAAGATTACGCCAGATCGATGGAGATTCATCAAGTTTCCTACCAACAGGTGTATCAATGGGTGAAAAAGTATCAAGAAGGTGGAGAAGAAGCCTTAAAAGATACACGGGGAAAACGCAAAACCGAAGAAGAACTGACACCTGAAGAAAAAATTCAACGGGAAAACAAACGGCTGGAACAGGAAAATGAGCGTTT